>DASQKT010000251.1:0-8502 GCA_035630415.1 Skermanella sp. | reverse complement strand
CCGGTGTGGCCGCTCAGGCGGCCACCACCCTCCCCTCGAAGTCGAACCCGGCGCCTTCGACGGCATCCTTCACGGTGTCCTCGGACAGGTCGCCCTCGATCGAGACGATTCCCGTCGGCAGATCGACTTCAACTTTGACGGCTGAGTTTCGCGCGGTGATCGCGTTGGTGACGGACCGGACGCATCCGCCGCAGGTCATGCCGGAAACCTTATATTTTGCTGACATCGTGGTGCCTCCATTTGGCGTTTTGGTAGTTGGGTAGTGATTGAACGAAGTGTCAGCCGCTCGGCTGGCGATTCTTCAGGATGGCGCTGACCGGCACCAGCGCGAAGCCTTTGGCGGCTACCGCAGGAAGCCACTCGACCAGCGCGTTCACCGTGGCGTCGTGCGGGTGGCCAATGGCGATGGCGTAGCCTTGGCGGCGCGCGACGCTCTCGACCTTGGCAAGGCTCGCCCTGACCGCTGCGGGGCTCATGTCGTCGTCCAGGAAGACGTCGCGACCAAGCGATGGCAGGTGAATGCCACGCGCGATCCCGGAGGCGACGCTGTGGCTGGTGGTGCGGCTGTCGAGGAACATCAGGCCGCGCCGCTGTAGCTCGCCCAAAATCACCCTCATGCCGGCGGCATCCCCGGTGAAGCGGCTGCCCATGTGGTTGTTGACCCCGATATAGCCGTCGAACTGCTTCAAGCCATGGTCGAGCCGGCGCAGCAACTCGGCGTTGCCGATGCCGACCTTCATGGCATCAGGGCCGGGATCGATTTCGTTGGACAGCGGCTCCATCGGGATATGGACCATCAGCTCATGCCCCGCCGCCCGCGCCGTTTTGGTCTGACGCGGGAGGTCATTGGCGTAGGGCAGCCATGCCAGCGTCAGGGGGGCGGGCAATCCGACGACGCGGAGGCTTCGCTTGCGGTCAAGCCCCATGTCGTCGATCACGATCGCAATCATCGGACCGGCGGACCGGGGTACGAAAGGCAGCGCGTTCTTCTGCCACAGGGGCGAACCCGGAGCCGCCGGAGCCGGCGCCGTACCCGGCGGGAGCGGCGCCGGCATCATCGCGGCCAATACGGTCGGCGGCGCCGGCTTGGGCATTGGGGGAGCTATGATGCGGGGTGACGGCGCGGGAAGCGCCGCCGCCGGTTCCTCGGAACGGTCCTGTTCCTGCACTTGCCGCAGTTCGACGTGGGGCAGTTCGACGCGGGGCATCTCGATCCGGGGAGCCGTCGGACGGACCGGCTCCGGCCGGGTGGTCGCAACTTGGACCGCCGGCCGTTTCGACTCGATCTGATAGAGGAAACCGGCCAGAGCGCCGGCGCCGAAAGTCAAGGCCAGGGCTCCCGCCGCCAGCGTGAGGGGGCGGTAGCGCTTAAGCAGTGCTGGCATCGCGGGCTTCCGCCGGGCGCGGTGGGGCTTCGACGTCTTGGGCGTGGGCGTTTTGGTCGGGGGACTTGGCATAATCTCAGGTGTGATGCTCTGGAGATGGTGATGCCGGCGCGGATGTCGCCAGCGATTCGAGAATGGGACAGTCGGGGCGGTCGTCGCCGTGGCAGCGATCGACCAGTCGAACCAGCGTCTCGCGTATGGTGCGCAGTTCATCGATCTTGGCGTCGATCTCGGCGATGTGCCCGCGCGCCAGAGCCTTGACGTCGGCGCTGGCCCGGCTCCGGTCGCGCCACAAGGTCAGCAGGTTGGCGACGTCCTTGACCGGGAATCCCAGCGAACGGGCATGCGAAACGAAACGCAGGGTCTCCACCTCCTCTGCCGTATAGACGCGGTAGCCGTTTGCGCTGCGGCCGGCCGACGCGATCAGGCCGATGCTCTCGTAATAGCGTATGGTCTTGGCCGGCACGCCTGACCGCTTGGCGGCTGTCCCGATATTCATCGAACACTCTCCCGACACGATGGGTATTCATCGTTAACAGATCGTTATCCACACCCACATGGTACTCATATGGGGCTTCCAGCGCCGGGAAGGTCAAGGCATCTGCCTTGCGCCACCGCGCTGCAATTGCGTCACCGCGCTGGAATTTCCAGGTCCCGCCTTGTAGGGTAACCGCTCGCCTGTTTCCCATTTGTTTGCCGCGGGTTGCCGCATGCTGCTGCTGATCGATAACTATGACAGTTTCACCTACAACCTCGTCCATTTCCTCGGGGAACTGGGCGCTGAGATCGTGGTGAAACGTAATGACGCACTGACGGTCGCGCAGGCGCTCGATCTGCGGCCAGACGGCATCGTGCTGTCGCCCGGCCCCTGCGATCCCGACCGGGCAGGCATCTGCCTGGACACCATCGCCGCCGCGGCCGAACGGCGAATCCCGCTGCTCGGCGTCTGTCTTGGCCATCAGGCGATCGGTCAGGCCTTCGGCGGCCGCGTGATCCGGGCGCCGGTGCCGATGCATGGCAAGATAAGCATGATGACCCATTCCGGCGAGAGCGTGCTTGCCGGGCTGCCGTCGCCCTTCCCCGCCACCCGCTACCATTCGCTGATCGTCGAGCGGGAAACCTTGCCCGACGTGCTGAAGGTCACTGCGGAAAGCGAGGACGGCCTGATCATGGGGCTGATGCACCGTGAGTTACCGATCCATGGGGTGCAGTTCCATCCGGAGAGCATCGCTTCGGAACACGGCCATGAACTGCTGGCGAACTTCGTCCGGCTTACGGGATCGGGTCAGCCCCTTCCAGGCCAACCCATTTCAGGACAGTCCGGCCCAACCACCGGCACCCCATCGGAGCGCGCGGCATGACGGCCGACATGTCTGATATGAAAGCGATCCTTGCCGGCGTGGCGGCTGGCCATCGGCTGAGCGAGGACGAGGCGGAACTGGCGTTCGACATCATCATGTCGGGCAATGCCACCCCGTCGCAGATGGGCGGGTTCCTGATGGCGCTCCGCGTGCGCGGCGAAACGGTGGAGGAAATCACCGGGGCCGCACGTACGATGCGGGCCAAGGCTGTCCCGATCGTGGCGCCCCCCGGCACCATCGACACCTGCGGCACCGGCGGCGACGCGTCCGGCACGTACAACATCTCGACGGCGACGGCCCTCGTGGTGGCGGCCTGCGGCGTGCCGGTCGCCAAGCATGGCAACCGGGCGGCATCGAGCAAGTCAGGCGCCGCCGACGTGCTGACGGCGCTGGGCGTCAATATCGAATGCGAGATGACGCTGGTCCAGCAGGCGCTGGACGAGATCGGCATCTGTTTCTTGATGGCGCCGCGCCATCACACCGCCATGCGCAACGTTGCCGGTACACGGGTCGAACTGGGCACCCGGACCATCTTCAACCTGATGGGGCCGCTGTCGAATCCCGCCGGGGCGAAGCGGCAGCTTCTCGGCGTCTTCTCCAAGGAATGGGTGGAGCCGCTGGCGCAGGTGCTGGCGCGGCTGGGATCGGAGTCCGCCTGGGTCGTCCATGGCTCCGACGGCCTGGACGAGTTGACGACCACCGGAGTTTCTCACGTTGCCCAGTTGAAGAACGGCGAGATCAGCCGGTTCGACCTGGACCCGGCGGATGCCGGTCTAAGGCCGTCGAACCCGGCGGACCTGAAGGGTGGCGATGCCGCGACCAACGCGGAGGCGCTGAATGCCGTTCTGGCCGGATCGCTCGGTGCCTATCGTGACATCGTGCTGTTGAACAGTGCCGCGGCCCTGATTGTCGCCGGCAAGGCCGAGAACATCAAGGGCGGCGCCGATCTGGCGCGGACAGCCATCGACGGAGGCGGCGCCAGGGCTGTGCTCGACAGGTTGATTGCGATGACCAATAGCGGAGTTCCGGCATGAGCGATGTCCTTGAGCGCATCTGCGCCGACAAGCGGACGCACGTCGCCGCGCGCCGCGCGGACCGGAGCTTCGCCGAAGTGGACCGGGCGGCACTGAGGGCCGATCCGCCGCGCGGATTCATCAAGGCGCTTCGCCGCAAGGTGGATGCCGGCGGTTATGGCCTGATCGCAGAAATCAAGCGAGCTTCGCCTAGCAAGGGGTTGATCCGGAAGGATTTCGAACCGGCTGCCTTGGCGCGCGCCTATCAGTCGGGTGGCGCCGCCTGCTTGTCGGTACTGACCGACATTCCGTATTTCCAAGGCGACGACGCTTTCCTGGTCGAGGCACGGGCTGCTTGCGAATTGCCTTGTCTTCGCAAGGACTTCATGCTTGATCCTTATCAAGTGGTTGAAGCCCGCGCCTTGGGTGCCGACTGCATCCTGCTGATCATGGCGGCCCTAGACGACCAGACGGCCAAGGAGCTGGCCGAAGTCGCTGGACGCTATGGCATGGACGTCTTGGTCGAGGTCCATAACGGCGAGGAGCTGGATCGCGCACTTCAACTTCCCTGTGAGCTGATCGGCGTAAACAACCGTAATCTAAAGACTTTAGCCGTAGACATCGCGACGACGGAGGAACTTGCGGCGCGGTTGCCCGCCGACCGGATGCTGGTCAGCGAGAGCGGCCTCTACACGCCGGCCGATCTCGCCCGGATGGCACAAGTCGGGGCCAACTGTTTCCTGGTCGGCGAGAGCCTGATGCGACAGCAGGATGTCGCCGAGGCGACGCGCTCGCTTCTGGCGCCGATGGCTGCGGAATGACGGGGGAAGCGCCTGCCGGGTGGTCTTCCGGACAACTGCCCGGAACCGGGTTCACCCATTTCGACGCGGAAGGCCGCGCGGTCATGGTCGATGTCTCGGACAAGGACATCACCGAGCGGACGGCGACGGCGCGGGGATCGGTGATCATGCGTGCCGAGACACTGGCGCTGATCATGGCCGGCGGTCTCAAGAAGGGCGACGTTCTGTCCGTGGCCCGGCTTGCCGGTATCATGGGCGCCAAGCGGACGCCGGACCTGATCCCCCTGTGCCACCCCCTGGCGCTGACATCGGTGAAGGTCGATCTGACCTGCGATCCTGAACGTCATGCGGTGGACATCACGGCGACCTGTAAGCTGAAGGGGCGGACCGGCGTCGAGATGGAAGCGCTGACGGCTGTCACTGTCGCGGCGCTGACCGTCTACGATATGTGCAAGGCGGTCGATCGCGGCATGGTGATCGGCGAGATCAGCCTGCTCCACAAGGCGGGCGGCAAGAGTGGGGATTACGGGACAGCGCCATGATTCCAGTCGCCGATGCCCTGCACCGCATCCTCTCGGCTTTCGCGCCGCTACCGGCGGAACTGGTGGCGCTGCCCGATGCCTTGGGGCGCGTGACGGCGGAGGATATCCGCGCGCGGGTGACCCAGCCGCCGGCCACGATGTCGGCGATGGACGGCTATGCCGTCCGTGCCGAGGACGTGGCGAAAACGCCCGTGGTCCTGCGTCGCGTGGGGGAGGTTCAGGCCGGCAGCGCTTTCGAGGGCCGGATCGGACCGGGCGAGACGGTGCGTATCTTCACGGGTGCTCCGCTTCCGGACGGAGCGGACGCCATCGTGATCCAGGAGGACACGGAGGTTGCGGGCGACCGGGTGTCCGTGCTCCAGGCCGGCGTCCGTCACCGCCACGTCCGGTTCGCGGGCATCGATTTCAAAGAGGGTGAAGCCGGTATCCCCGCCGGGCGGCTGATGACGGCGCGGGATGTCGGCCTTGCCGCCGCGATGAACGTGCCCTGGATCAGGGTCCGTCGCAGGCCGCGCGTCGCGATCCTGGCGACCGGCAACGAAGTCGTGCTGCCAGGGGAGCCGGTCGGATCGAACCAGATCGTCAGTTCCAACGCTTTCGCCATCTCGGCTCTTGTGACGGCTTTTGGCGGCGTGCCAATCAACCTCGGCGTGGCGCTGGATACCCCGGAGTCGCTTGCGGAACTAACGGCGGGCGCCGGGAACGCCGATCTTCTCGTCACGTCGGGCGGCGCTTCGGCGGGCGAATACGATCTGGTGCGCAGCGTCCTGGGCGATCGGGGCATGGAGCTGGATTTCTACAAGATCGCGATGCGGCCCGGAAAACCGCTGATGTTCGGCCGCCTGGGTGAGGTTCCCGTGCTGGGGCTGCCCGGCAACCCTGTCTCCAGCTATGTCTGTTCGGTCCTGTTCCTGCGCCCGGCACTGCTCCGGATGCAGGGACTCGATCCCCATGAGCGCCGGCTGAAGGCCCGTCTGGCGGTATCGATCAAGCAAAACGATCAGCGCGAAGACTACATGAGGGCCAGCCTGAGCCGCTCCCCGGACGGTGATCTGGTCGCCAAACCGTTCGAGTCGCAGGATAGTTCCCTGGTGACGGTGCTGGCGCGAGCGGATTGCCTGATCGTACGGCCGCCCTTCGCTCCAGCGGCATCCAAGGACGACACGGTCGAAATTCTTCCCCTCAGCGGGGGTTCATTTAGTCTGTAACTGGCAGTCTGCAACTAGACGGGCCCATTTTAAAAGCGGTAAATTTTTGATGGGGAATGCTTGACGCCTTACGTGAACCAAACTAGAACGTATTATAATGTTTGTGTTTTGTTCCGGACCGGGTGGTCACGCGCAGGGGGCGTAGATGCTGACACGTAAACAATACGAACTTCTGCTCTTCATCAACGACCGGCTGGGTGAAGGCGGAGTCTCGCCGTCCTTCGATGAGATGAAGGATGCTCTTGGCCTCAAGTCCAAGTCCGGCATCCATCGGCTGATCACCGGCCTTGAAGAACGCGGCTTCATCCGCCGGCTGCCTCACCGGGCGCGGGCTCTTGAAGTGCTGAAACTGCCGGAAGGGTCGGATGCCGGCGCCGGCCGTCAGCAGCGCGCCGCCGAACGGGCGAAGTTCCAGCCCAACGTCATCAAGGGCGATTTCTCCGGTGCGCTGGCCGGCCGGGAAGTCAACCATCAGGTGGAAGCGATCGAGCTGCCGCTCTATGGCAGGATCGCCGCCGGTACCCCGATCGAGGCGTTGCGCGACAACAGCGCGATGATCAACGTTCCATCGACCATGCTTCCGCCCGGTGACCACTACGCTCTCGAAGTGGCCGGCGACAGCATGGTGGAGGCCGGGATCCTCGACGGCGACACCGTCATCATCAACCGGTGCGAAGTGGCCGACAGCGGATCGATCGTCGTGGCGCTGATCGACGAGCACGAGGTGACGCTGAAGCGGCTGCGCCGCAAGGGACAGACTGTAGCCTTGGAACCGGCAAACCCGGCTTTCGAGACACGGATCTTCGGTGCCGATCGGGTTCGTGTCCAGGGACGCTTAGTCGGATTGCTGCGGCGGTACTGAACCGCTTCGTCTATCCGAGTCTGTTGCGTCGAATTCGTTTACCAATGCCCCCTATAGTCCCTGGCAACGTCACCTATCGCGCTAACGGGACTATCGGGGTCATTGATGGAGATCTTCGAGTTATGGGACCTTTACAAGGAAAAGGTCGAAAACGAAGTTAGAGGCTGGTTCTTCACCCATGACCTGATCACTTTCTGGCTTATCGACCTCATTCAGAAAAAGGCTTCCTGGAACGGCGATCTGTGCGAACTGGGCACTTACGAGGGAAAGTCGGCGATCACGCTCGGTAAGCTGGCACGGCCCGATGAGAAGCTCTTTTGCTTCGATAGTTTTACGGAAATTGCTCAATCGAAGGCAGAATCCAATATCCACCGCTTTTGCCCTGACCTGAAGGACCGATTGGTCTGCATTCAGCAGGATCTTACGAAGTTGCAGTCTCCACCGCCTCAAGTTGATTTGAACAGCTTGAGGTTCGTTCACATAGACGCCGCTCATGGCCATTCGGCGGTGGTGAATGACTTGGTGAATTTCCTTCCCCTTCTGACGCGGGAAGCCGTCATCGTACTCGATGACTATTTCGACCCGGACTATCCCGGTGTCTCGACCGCCATGACGGAGTTCTGTCTAAGCGACATGGGGCGGCATATTCGTCCTTTCGCCGCCTCCCGGTCGAAGATGTACCTGTGCGCCCGGCCCTATGTGGAACTCTATCAACGCTGTATCGTCGCCAGTGCCCATATTCAGAACATGAATGTCGAGCACGTACTTGATGTTTCGGTTCTTTGCTGTTTCTCGCGTTTCCCCCTGCCCAGGGAAGAGTTGTTGCGAATCCTGAACGCTGGCGACGATATTCGCTGAGTTATGTGGGTACGGCGACCGCGCCCACCATCAGGGTTCGTGCGGTCCTGAAGACGACGGCGCTGTCGGCGATCCAACCGCCGTCGTACCGGATCTCCGATCCGACGGAAACGACGCCTGAGGGGTTGCCGACCCGGATTTCGCCATCGGCGGCCGGCGGCGACGCCAGCAGGTTGGGCAGAGTTCCCTCGATCCGGCAGGCGACACCGACGCACATCGCGCCAGTCAGCGTCACAGCCTTATGCGCCATTTCCATGGAGAGCATACGGACGCCGATCTCGTGGGTCGCCGGCTCGAACACCTCGCCGTCCAGGGTCTTGAACTGCTTCGGCTGAACGACCATGGCGATCTTCGGGTTGGACAATCCGACAGCCTCGGGTGTCGCCGCCAACCCCATCAGCACGCCTGCCTGCCTGCGTATCCGGTCGAGCTTGGCCATCAGACCGGGAACGGCCTCGATCTCGTCCGGCGAT
>DASQKT010000250.1:0-18628 GCA_035630415.1 Skermanella sp. | reverse complement strand
ATGCCGACGATCAACTCGTGGGCGCCGGGCTTGCTGGCCATGGCCTGGACCGTAAAGCCCTCGATCCGGGCGTCGGGCTTGACCGACCGGATGCGGTCCAGCATGGCGACGGCCTTGGCGCGGACTTCCTCCGGCGTCTTGATATGGAGCTGGACGCCGCCGATGTCGGACTTGTGGATGATGTCGACCGACAGGATCTTGAGGGCGACCGGCTTGCCGATCCGGCGGGCGGCTTCGGCGGCTTCGTCCGGGGTTGCGGCCTTCAGCGTTTCGACGACGGGAATGTCGTAGGCTTCCAGCACCTGCTTGGCCTCGAACTCGCTGAGCCAGCCGCGGCCTTCGGCCAGCGCCGCGTCGATCACGGCGCGCGCGGCTTTCTCATCGACCTTGAACTGCTCCGGCGTGCTGACCGGGGTCTCCATCAGCAGTTCCTGGTTCTTGCGGTACCGGACCATATGCATGAAGGCGCGGACCGCCTTGTTCGGCGTCTCGTAGGTCGGGATGCGGTTGGCGGCGAACAGGTCGCGTGCGTCCTGCGCGCTGCCGTCGCCAAGCCAGCTCGTCAGGACCTGATGCTTCTTGCCCTTGAGCGTATCGACCACGGCCTGGGCCGCTTCCGTGCTGTCGGCCACGGCGACGGGGCAGTTGATCACCAGGATGCCGTCATGGCTGCGGTTGCCCAGCAGCGTTCCCAAGGTGTCGGAATAGCGCTTGGCCGGCGCGTCGCCGATGATATCGACCGGGTTGCAGTGGCTCCAGGTCGACGGCAGGACGGCGTTCAGCTTCTCCATCACCGCCTCGTCGATGGAGGCCAGCTTGCCGCCTTCCTCGATCAGCGTATCGGTCGCCATGATGCCGATACCGCCGCCGTTGGTGACTATCGCCAGCCGGTCGCCGGTGATCTGCACGCCCATGGCCAGCGTCTCGACCGCGTCGAACAGCTCGTCCAGCTCGACCACGCGGAGCATGCCGGCCCGGCGGAACGCCGCGTCATAGACATCGTCGTGGCCGGCCAGGGCGCCGGTATGGGATGTCGCGGCCTTGGCGGCTTCGTCCGAGCGCCCTGACCGGATCACGATGACCGGTTTCTGACGGGCGGCGGCGCGGGCGGCGGACATGAACTTGCGGGCCTCGGTAATCGCCTCGACATAGAGGCAGATGGCGCGAGTGTGCTGATCGGCCGCCATGTAGTCGAGCAGATCGCCGAAATCCACGTCGGCCATGCCGCCGAGCGAGACGAGATGGCTGAAGCCGACCCGCCGGCTGGTCGCCCAGTCGACGATGGATGTCACCACGGCGCCGGATTGGGCGATCAGTGCGATATCGCCCTTCAGCGCGTTGACGTGGGCGTAGCTCGCGTTGAGGCCGCAGCCCGGCACCATGATGCCCAGGCAATTGGGGCCGGCGACGCGCAGCAGGTGCGGGCGCGCGGCATCCAGCACCCTCTGCTCGAGCGCCTTGCCTTCAGGCCCCAGTTCCCCGAAGCCGGCGGAGATGACGATGGCAGCCTTGGTGCCGCGTTCACCCAGTTGGCGGATCAGGTCGGGCACCGTTTCAGGTGCTGTACAGATCACGGCGAGGTCGGGGGTGATCGGCAGCGCTTCGACCGAGGGGTAGCACAGCACGCCTTCGATCGAGCGGTCCTGGGCGCTGACCGGCATGATCGGTCCGTCGAACCCGGCGTTGAACAGGTTGCGCGCGACCGTGGCGCCGATCGTCTTCGGTTTGCGGCTGGCCCCGATCAGGGCGATCGATTTGGGCTTCAGCAGGTAGTCGAGATTACGAACGGTCATGGCCGCCCCCGGAACGGTGTGGGCCGTCCGCCCCCGAGAGCCGGCACCCGGCTCACGGGGCGGAAGGCCTGATGATGCGGCGCACCATACTCTTCGAAAGACATAGGAACAATTAAGGGCCGTTACAGTCGGGTGCGGTATTACGCCCCGGTGAAGACGGCGCCGGGTAGTGGAAAAGCGAACGGCCGGCGTTGCCGCCGGCCGCGAAATGGGGAAGGGGGTGATCCGATCCCGTCATCCGGTTCGCCGGTCTTACTCGGCGGGGCCGTCACCGTACTTGTCGATCGAGGCCTGGATGATCTTGGCGGCCTCTTCGGCGTCGCCCCAGCGCTTGATCTTGACCCACTTGCCCTTTTCCAGGTCCTTGTAGTGCTGGAAGAAGTGGGCGATCTGGTCCAGCAGGATCTCCGGCAGGTCCTTGTACGACTTGACGTCGCTGTAGAACGGGTGAAGCTTGTCGACGGGCACCGCCAGGATCTTCTCGTCCAGGCCGGCTTCGTCTTCCATGATCAGCACGCCGATCGGGCGCGACCGCAGAACGGCGCCGGGCTGGATCGGCCGGCGGCCAACAACCAGCATGTCGCACGGGTCGCCGTCGTCGGACAGGGTATGCGGCAGGAAGCCGTAGTTGCAGGGATAATACATCGCGGTGTGCAGGAAGCGGTCCACGAACAGCGCGCCGCTCGCCTTGTCCACTTCGTACTTGATCGGCTCGCCGCCCATCGGAATTTCAATGATGACGTTGACGTCCCACGGTGCATTCTGGCCCACTGGGATCTTCGAGATATCCATGAACTTTTCCCTCGGTTCCGATCGGTTACGCCCCTTTTGGCGCGCAGTCCCGGCCGCGCCGGCGGCATCCGCCGGGCGCGCGTCGGAGTTTAGGGTAAAGATCACAATTGAGCCAGACTTGCAAATAGGCGGATTGTCACGGTCCCGCCTGCCCGCATCCCTTCCACCGAACTGACTTGCATGGGGTCATGCCCGTATGGACACTCCAAGCCTATGAACAAAGCCATGTCCCGTGATTTCCTCCGCGTTGTTTTCGCTTCGATCGCAATCCTTTGCATGTCGCCCGTTTCCAGCGGCGCCAGGGAGCCGCAGCCGGCCCATGGCATCGCCATGCACGGGGAACCCCGCTATGCGGCCGGTTTCAGCCATTTCGACTATGCCGATCCGTCGGCCTCGAAGGGCGGCGTCTTCCGCAATGCCGCCGTCGGGACCTTCGACACCCTGAATCCCTTCATCGTCAGGGGCCGGGCGGCACTGGGGCTGGGCTACGTCTCCGAAAGCCTGATGCAGCGGAGCTGGGACGAGCCGTTCTCGCTCTACGGCCTGATCGCCCAGTCGATCACGGTGCCGAACGACCGCTCCTGGGTGGAGTTCACCCTGCGGCCGGAAGCGCGTTGGCACGACGGCGTTCCGATCACGCCGGCCGACGTGCTGTTCTCCTGGCGCACACTCCGCGACCACGGGCGGCCCAACCACCGCAGCTATTACGGTAAGGTCGCCCACGCCGAGCAGACCGGCGAGCGCGCGGTCCGGTTCACTTTCAGGCCGCTGGCCAAGGCCTCGGCCGATCCCGACGCGCCGGGCGACCGCGAGATGCCGCTGATCATGGGGCTGATGCCGATCCTGCCGGAACATGCCTGGAAGACGCGCGAGTTCGACCGGACGACGCTGGAGCCGCTCCTTGGCAGTGGTCCCTACCGCGTCGCGCGCTTCGAGCCGGGCCGGTCCATCGTGTATGAACGGGTGCCCGACTATTGGGGCCGCGACCTGCCCGTCAACCGGGGGCAGTACAATTTCGCCGAGATACGCTACGACTATTACCGCGACGACGGGGTGGCGCTGGAGGCCTTCAAGACCGGTGCCTATGATTTCCGGCGGGAAACCGACCCGGCCAAATGGGCGACCGGCTATGATTTCCCAGCGGCGCGCGACGGCAGGGTCAAGCTGGAACTGCTGCCCCATGGCCGGCCCGAGCCGATGCGGGCGCTGATCTTCAACACCCGCCGTCCGCATTTCGCCGACCGCACCGTCCGGGAGGCGCTGGGCTATGCGCTCGACTTCGATTGGATGAACAGGACGTTGTTCCATGGCGCCTACCGCAGGACAGCCAGCTACTATCCCAATTCGGAGCTGGCGGCGTCGGGTCCGCCCAGTCCCGCCGAACTGAAGGTGCTGGAACCGTTCCGGGACAACCTGCCAGGGGAAGTCTTCGGCCCCGCCTATGTCCCGCCCGCCACCGACGGCAGCGGACCGACTGGCCTACGCGCTAACCTGCGGAAAGCGCAGGACCTGCTGGCGAAGGCGGGATGGACAGTCCGCGACGGACAGTTGCGCGACGCTGGTGGAGTGGCGTTCGAGTTCGAGATCCTGCTGGTTTCGGCAAGCGACGAGAAGGTCGCCCTGGAGTTCGCGCGGGCGCTTCGGCGAATCGGGGTGACGGCGAAGGTACGGACGGTGGACAGCGCCCAGTATCAGGCGCGGCTGGAGTCGTTCGACTTCGATATGACGCTGAACCGCTGGACCTCGACCCTGTCGCCCGGCAACGAACAGATCTATTACTGGGGAAGCGAGGCGGCCGATTGGGAAGGCAGCCGCAACTATCCCGGCATCCGCAGTCCGGCCGTCGATGCCCTGGCGGATAGTCTGGCGGCGGCCGTGGACCGCGACGATCTGGTCGCCCGCGTCCGGGCGCTCGACCGGGCGCTGACCTGGGGACACTACGTCATCCCGCTCTACCACCTGACGGCGGACCATGTCGCCTACTGGTCAAGGCTGAAGCGTCCGGCGGTGACGCCGGTCTACGGGATGGTGATCGATGCGTGGTGGATCGGGGAATGAGCGGTCAGGGGTCCCGATAGTTCAGCAGGTCGTGCTTCACCGATTTCCAGACCATCGACAGCATGTAGATGAAGGCGAAGCCGATGATGTTGAGCACCAGCACCACGGCGATCATGCCGAGCATGGATTGCTGGTCCAGGAATATCCGCAGGGTTCCGTCGAGGTGCAGGACTATCAGGACGGCGACACTGCCGCCGACGATGCATAGCGGCAGCAGCACTTTCAGCAGAACGGTCCGCAGTGTCTTATGAGGGCGCCGGTCCATGATCCGTTGCTCCCGCTATCGTGACGCCTGGAGATCAGGCGGGTGCCCGGCGTGCCGGACACCCCTGATATAGGCGGCAGGGCGCCTCAGAACATCGCTTCGAGCACGCGGTCCGGCGGAGCGTGGCCGTCGATGAAGGTCTTGATGTTGATGATGACCTTCTCGCCCATGTCGATTCGGCCTTCGATCGTCGCCGAGCCCATGTGCGGCAGCAGCACCACGTTGTCGAGCGTCAGCAGCTTGGGGTTGACGGCGGGCTCGTGCTCGAACACGTCGAGTCCGGCGCCGGCCAGTTCGCCCTTCTGGAGCATGCGGGTCAGCGCGTTCTCGTCCACCACTTCGCCGCGCGAGGTGTTGACGATGTAGCAGTGCGGCCGGAGAAGCTGGAGCCGGCGGGCCGACAGCAGATGGTATGTCGCCGGGGTATGCGGGCAGTTGATGGACAGGATGTCCATCCGGGCCAGCATCTGGTCCAGGCTTTCCCAGTACGTCGCTTCCAGCTCGCCCTCGATCTCCGGATGGACGCGGCGGCGGTTGTGGTAGTGGATCGACAGGCCGAAGCCGCGCGCCCGCTTGGCGAGCGCCTGACCGATCCGGCCGAGGCCGACGATGCCGAGGCGCTTGCCCCAGATGCGGTGGCCCAGCATGGTGGTCGGACCCCAACCCTTCCAGTCGCCGGAGCGGACCAGCCGCTCTCCTTCGGACAGGCGGCGCGACACGGCGAGCAGCAGCGCCATGGTCATATCCGCCGTGTCCTCCGTCAGGACGCCGGGAGTGTTGGTGACGGTGATGCCGCGCTGGCGCGCGGTCTTCAGGTCGATGTGATCGACGCCGGTGCCGAACGAGGCGATCAGGCGCAGGTTGGGGCCGGCTTGGGACAGCAGGCGCGCGTCGATCCTGTCTGTCACAGTGGGGACCAGGACGTCGGCGGTCTTGACGGCCTCGATCAGTTCCGACGGGCCGGGCGGCGTGTCGTCGTGATTGAGGCGGGTGTCGAACAGCTCCATCATCCGCGTCTCGATGACGTCCGGCAGCTTGCGCGTGACGACTACGACGGGCTTTTTCTTCTCGGGCATCGTACCGGATCTCCCTGGCGGCTTCCCCTTGCCATACCAAGGCCCATGGCATCTTGTCCAGCGGCACCGGTGCCCGGTGACCACCTCTTAACGGACTTGCTATAGATTAGGCGATCCCGATCGGCCATACCGCTGACATATTGAGTGACTAGCCCCTCCGTTGGGCTTACCAGACCAGAGTTCGCGTCCATGATCCTTGCCGCCCGTATCGGCATTCTCGCCTTCTGCCTGACCGTCCTGCCGTCCGTCTTCGCCGGCATGCCGTCCGCCCAAGCCCAGGAATCGGAGTCGGTCCCCGGCATGGCTCCGCCCACGGGCCTGCCGGTGCCGCGCTTCGTCTCGCTGCGCTCGGCGGAAGTCAACGTCAGGACGGGTCCCGGCACCCGCTATCCGGTGGAATGGGTATTCGTGAAACGCGATATCCCGGTAGAAATCACGGCCGAGTTCGATACTTGGCGGCGCATCCGCGACTGGGAGGGGACCGAAGGCTGGGTCCACCAGAGCATGCTGTCGGGCAAGCGCGCGATCATGGTGCTGGGCGATATCCGCACCCTGCGTCGGTCGGCCGGCGAGAGCGCCGGCGGGCTGGCCAAGGTCGAGCCGGGGGTCGCCGGCAAGCTGCTGCACTGCCAGACCAACTGGTGCGAGGTCAATGTCAGGACGGGTCCCGGCACCCGCTATCCGGTGGAATGGGTGTTCGTGAAACGCGATATTCCGGTCGAAATCACGGCCGAGTTCGACACGTGGCGGCGCATCCGCGATTGGGAGGGCACCGAAGGCTGGGTCCACCAGAGCATGCTGTCGGGCAAGCGCGCGATCATGGTGCTGGGCGATATCCGCACCCTGCGCCGGTCGGCGGGCGACAGCGCCGGCGGGCTGGCCAAGGTCGAACCTGGGGTCGCCGGCAAGCTGCTGCACTGCCAGACCAACTGGTGCGAGGTCAATGTCGGCGGCTATCGCGGCTGGCTCCAGAAGTCGGAGTTCTGGGGCGTCTACCCGGCGGAGACGCTCGAGTAGCGGTGCTCGGATCATAGCCTGCCGCGCTGCTCCGGATCGGACGGGGGAGCGGCAGATAGCCGCACGTTAACCCTGCATTCCCGAGCACTGATGTGCATCGAGCTAGCGGACCGGACTGCATGAGCGCATGCGGTCCGGTATTTCGCCGCCCCAATATTTAACAATAAAAAACAGTAAATAAATTATATATGCGCAGATAAAATGTCATTTTACCGTTGATTCACGCATTCATCTATGGATTTACTAGATTTAACAAGGTGGATGCGTATCTGCAAGAAGGTCAAGCGATCTTACCACTGGCTCAGAATGTGAATTAGGCGCTCGCGCAAGCCTGTCGTTCCGCCCCTCAGGCGCGTCGGCGGCGCGGGGGTCTCGATAAGGGAAGCGCCGCATGTTCCAGACACGTAATTTTTCCCGCCGCCGTGTCCTGCAAGGCGCCGGTCTGCTGGTCGGGGGTTTGTTGCTGCCGGGCAAAGCACCGGCGCAAGGGGGCGCCAAGCGTTTAGCAGGGGTCACGCTCAACGTCTCGACCTTCAGCGCACCGTTCCCCAAGATCCTGATCAAGTGGCTGCCGGAGTTCGAGCAACTGACCGGCGCCAAGGTGGTGTACGACACGCCGTCCTTCCCGGTTTACAACCAGCGTGCCGACCTGGAGCTTTCGACCGGCGGGTCCGCCTATGACGTGGTCAACGTGACCTTCATCTACTCCAGCCGCTGGATCAACGCGGGCTGGCTGACCCCGCTCGACGACTTCATCCGCGATCCGAACAAGACTCCGGCCGATTGGGATGTCGATGATTTCCTGCCGGGCTTGCGGGCACCGGAAACCGGCAAGGACGGCAAGCTCTATGGCATTCCGTGGTCGGTCGACACCTTCATCAGCGCAGCCGCCCGGTTCGATCTGTTCAAGGATGCTGGCTTGGGCTTTCCCGACACGACCGACGACCTGTTCGATACGCTGAAGGCGACCCACGGCAAGGACAAGGTGGCGGGTTTCGTCACCGACAACCACTACGGCTGGAGCTTCGTGCCGTTCCTTCAGGCCTTCGGCGGCAATGTCTTCCGCAATCCGCCGGACGACCTGACGCCTGTGCTGGACACGCCGGAAGCCATTGCCGCGGCGGAATACTTCGCCCGGATCGTGAAGGATTTCGGCCCCAACGGCGCCATCTCCTACACCCCGGACCAAGTGGTCAAGGCGTTGCAAAGCGGACGCGTCAACTATTCGGCGATCGGCCAGACCTATCTGGCGCAGTTGGGCGATTCCGGCAGCAAGGTCGCCGGCACCTCGGCGTTCGGGCTGGCGCCGCGCGGGCCTGCGGGCCGGTTCCCCGGCGTCGCCGTGCATGGGTTGGGCATCCCGGCCGCCTCGAAGAACAAGGAAGCAGCCTGGACCTTCATCCAGTGGGCCTTGTCGAAGCAGAACACCCGCCGCGCCCTGGTGGAGGAAAACCTGGCGTCGCCGACCCGGCGTTCGGACTTCGAATCTCCGGAATTCAAGACCAGCTCGACCATCAACGGCTACGACATCGCCGGCATCGTCCGCGAGTCGATCGACATCTCGGCCAAGGGCGGCTACATGAAGTACCGCACCGTCCCGGTCTATCCGCAGGTCGATCAGCAGCTCAACAAGGCGATCGCGAACATCGCGTCCGGCCAGCTTTCCGCCCGCCAAGCGATGGAGCAGGCGCAGGCCGGATCGATCGCCGAACTGAAGCGGGCCGGGGTCGCGCTCTGATGCCGGGCACGCTCTCCTGGGAGGCTAGCCGGCGGCGGGCGTACCTGACCGGTCTGGTGCCGGCGCTGGTCGTGCTCGCCGTCATCACAGTGGTCCCGACGCTGTTCCTGGCGGGGGCGAGCCTGACGCCGCTCAGTCTGGTCGATCCGGCCTCGCTGTTCGACTTCTCCAATCCGCTGCGCAACTACGCGGAACTGCTGCACGATCCCCGGTTCCTCGGCTCCCTGGTCATGCAGCTTCAGCTCTCCGCCCTGACGGTGACGCTGCAATTGGCGGTCGGGCTGGGGCTGGCGCTGCTGCTGAACGTCCGATCCTCCTTCTTCGAGGCGATCCGGACGGTGTTTCTGATCCCCATGGTCCTGCCGCCCATCGTCGTGGCGCTGATCTGGAAGATCATCTACACGCCGGATGTCAGCCCGCTGCACCGGTTCCTGGATTTCGTCGGGTTGCCCGCCGACTCGTTCATCACCTCGGCATCGACGGCCTTGCTCGCGGTGGCCGTGGCGGATACCTGGCAGTGGTTTCCGTTCACGATGCTGATGATCCTGGCGACGCTCCAGATGATCCCGAACGAGCCGCTGGAAGCCGCGAAGATCGACGGCGCCAACCATTGGCAGACCTTCCGCTACATCATCTTCGCCTATATCCGGCCGGCGCTGATCGTGTCGGGCCTGTTCCGGCTGATCGACAGCTTCAAGGCCTTCCCGCTGATCTACGTCCTGACCGACGGCGGGCCGGGCAGCGCCACGGAAGTCACCAACTATTACGCCTTCGTCCAAGCCTTCAACTTCTCCTACTGGGGCTATGCCAGCGCCATAGCGATAGTCCTGCTGACCGGTGTCTTCACGCTGAGCTGGGCCGCCGGCCGGCTGGGCTGGAACGGCGACGAGGGAGAATAAGCCGATGACCGATATCACAGACATCATCCGCTTCCGCTCGGGCAACGCTCCCCTGGCGCTGCGGTGGCCGACCCAGCGCTTTCTGGTCCGGGTCGGGCTTCATGTCCTGGTGGCGGTGCTGGCGCTGATGGTGCTGCTGCCGTTCCTCTGGCTGGTCCAGATGTCGCTGCGGCCGGAAGACGAGATCTTCAGCGACGCCGTTCTGTTCACGCCGACGCTGGAGAACTACCGGGCGCTCTGGCAGGGCAACTTCGCCGGCTCCTTCCTCAATAGTCTGGCGGTGAGCAGCCTGTCCACCGGCCTGTCGCTGCTGCTGGGCGTTCCGGCCGCCTATGTCCTGACCCGCTGGCGTTTCAAGGGGCGGGCGCGGGTGGCGCTGTGGATATTGACGACCCGGATGGCGCCGCCCATCGCCTTCACGATCCCGTTCTTCCTGGCTTACCGCGTGCTCGGGCTTCAGGACACCGTCTGGGGGCTGGCGCTGATCTACATGACGTTCAACCTGTCGATCGTCATCTGGTTCATGCAGACCTTCTTCGCCGCCATCCCCGAATCGCTGGAGGAAGCGGCCTGGATCGACGGCTGCGGCGTCTGGCGGGCGTTCTGGCTGGTAACGCTGCCGCTGGCGGCGCCCGGCCTCGCCGCGACCGCCGTGTTCTGCTTCATCTTCTCGTGGAGCGACTTCTTCTACGCGCTGATCCTGACCCGGACCAACGCGATGACCGCCCCGGTCGCCATCGTCAACTTCCTGCAATACGAGGGATGGGAGTGGGGGAAGATCGCGGCCAGCGGCACCCTCGTCATGCTGCCCGTCCTGATCTTCACCCTGCTGGTCCGCAAATACTTCGTCCACGGCCTGACCGCCGGCGGCCTGAAGGACTGAACGGAGAACAAGTCAATGGCTGCCGTCGCTATCAGACAGATCAGAAAATCCTACGGCACGACGCCGGTGATCCATGGCGTCTCGGTTTCCATCGAGGACGGCGAGTTCGTCACGCTGGTCGGGCCGAGCGGCTGCGGCAAGTCAACCCTGCTGCGGATGATCGCCGGGCTGGAGGACGTCACCGGCGGCGAGATCCGGATCGGCGGACGGATCGTCAACACGGTGCCGCCGAAGGACCGCGACATCGCCATGGTATTCCAGAACTATGCGCTCTATCCGCATATGAGCGTCGCCGAGAACATGGGTTTCTCGCTGAAGCTGAACGGCATCCCGAAGAGCGAGATCGCCGTGCGGGTCGAGCGGGCCGCCGGTATCCTCGGCCTCAGCCCGCTGCTCGGACGCCTGCCGCGCCAGCTTTCCGGCGGGCAGCGCCAGCGGGTCGCGATGGGCCGCGCCATCGTCCGCGATCCGCAGGTCTTCCTGTTCGACGAGCCGTTGTCCAACCTGGACGCCAAGCTGCGGGTGCAGATGCGGACCGAGATCAGGCAGTTGCACCAGCGGCTCGGCACGACGACGGTCTATGTCACCCATGACCAGATCGAGGCCATGACCATGGCCGACAGGATCGTCGTGCTTCATGACGGCAAGGTCGAGCAGGTCGGGGCACCGCTGGAACTCTATGACCGCCCAGCCAACCTCTTCGTCGCCGGTTTCATCGGCTCTCCGGCGATGAACTTCCTGAAGGGCTGGATCACGGTCGATGGCGGGGCCTTCTTCGTCACCGAAAGCGGCGCCACGCTGCCGCTGCATTCGGCGCCCGCCGGGTCGGATGGCCGGCCCGCCGTCTACGGCATCCGCCCCGAGCATCTGAGCATTGGCGATGCCGGCGGCATTGCCGCCGAGGTGTCCGTGGTCGAGCCGACCGGATCGGAAACCCAGGTGTTCGCGCATGTCGGCGGGCAGGAGGTGGTCGCGGTGTCGCGCGAGCGTGTCGGCGTAGTGCCGGGGCAGTCCATCCACCTCGTACCCGATCCGGGGGCCGTTCATTTATTCGATGCGGAGACGGGGGGACGGGTGAACTGACCACCGATACTTTGACTATTAGGTGAAGGCTGCAAGTTCTCTCTCCACACTTTCCGTCATACCCGGACTTGATCCGGGTATCTCCCGGCGGAAACGAACGTAATGACTTCAATCTGAAGTCTAAATATCACCCGTTCAACTTCTGAAAGGAGATACCCGGATCAAGTCCGGGCAAGACGGAAATAAAACATGGTTTGTTAGTTATCGTAATGTAAGCGGATCGAAAAACAAACATATATTCTCAATTGCAATTCGTTATTCACTTCTACCTTGAGGAAAAAGCAAAATGACTACTGTTCTGGATAGCAATTCTACGCCTTCGACCAGCGTCACTCCCATCGGTCTCGACATCCGCCCGATCGGCGGCGCTCTCGGGGCGGAAGTCCGGGGCGTCAAGCTTTCCGGGGACTTGCAGCCGGCCACCATCAAGGCGCTGCATCAGGCCGTCCTGAAGTACAAGGTGATCTTCCTGCGCGACCAGCATCACCTGGACGATCCGACGCAGGAAGCCTTTGGCCACCTGTTCGGCGATCTGGTCGGCCATCCGACCGTGCCGTCGCTGGAAGGCACCACCGCGATCCTCGACGTCGATGGCGCACGGGGCGAGCGGGCCAGTTCCTGGCATGCCGACATCACCTTCGTCGATGCCTATCCGCGCATCACGATCCTGCGTCCCCACGCCCTGCCGGAGCGTGGCGGCGATACCCTGTGGGGCAATACCGTCAGCGCCTATAACGAGCTGCCGGAACCGCTCCGCGATCTGGCCGACAAGACCTGGGCGCTGCACAGCAACCAGTACGACTATGTCGGCGATCGCGGCAATGTCCACAAGGAAGGGCTGAAGCGCTACAAGGAGGTCTTCACCTCGACCGTCTACGAGACCGAGCATCCGCTGGTCGCCGTCCATGCCGAGACCGGCGAGAAGTCCCTGATCGTCGGCCACTTCATCCAGAAGCTGATCGGCTACGGCAGCTCCGACAGCCGGCGGCTGCTGGAGATCTTCAACGACCATGTCACCCGGCCGGAAAACACCCTCCGCTGGCATTGGGCGCTGGGCGACGTGGCGATCTGGGACAACCGGGCGACCGTCCATCGCGCGGTCGATGACTACGGCGATCTGCCGCGTGTCGTCCGCCGCACGACCGTCATCGGCGAACCGCCGGTCAGCGTCGATGGCCGCCGCAGCGGCGAGACGCGGGTGATCGGCGGCAAGCCGGGCATCGCCGCCTGAGGCGACGCCTCCACTCAGGGGACCGAGCGGCTCAGGCCGCCGCCTGCTCGATCGGCTGCAATCCTGCGGTAAGCTTCAGGAAGTGCTGGTGGAACGCGGCGGCCTGGGCCTCGTCCAGATCGAACTTGACATGGACCGCGCCGGCGTGGGCATCCCGCACGCGGAACGACAAGGCCATCGGCACGCCGTCGATGGACAACGTTCCGGCGGTGCCGGGCGCCAGATCCAGCGCACCGTCGATCATGGCGCCGCCTTCCGACATGTTGCCGATCTTGACGGCGGTATCCAGCGTGGCGGCGCGCAGCCGCCCCTGGCGATCCACCGCGAAGCGCGGCTTCCGGCGCCGGTCGACTTCCTCGGTCGAGGTGCGGACGGCCCGGACCAGGGCCTGCTTCAGGATTTCGATGCTGGATGCGACCTCGCCGGCCAGCACCCTGACCTCGTCCGCCCGCATTCCGGTCTGGCCGGCTTCGGCGGAAACCTCGGCGATCTGGTGCGTCACTTCGCGCGCGGCGCCGGCGGTCTGGGCGACGTTGCGTGAAATTTCCCCGGTTGCAGCCGCCTGCTCCTCGATCGCGGCGGCGATCGAGTTCGCCACCTGATCCATCTCGACGATCCTGCCGCCGGTTTCCTCGACGGAACTGACGACCGTTCCCGTTACCTGCTCGATCTCGCCGATGATCCGGCTGATCTCCTCGGTCGACCTGCTGGTCTGAGTTGCGAGGTTCTTGACCTCGCCGGCGACGATGGCGAAGCCCTTGCTGGCCTCGCCCGCCCGTGCCGCCTCGATCGTGGCATTGAGCGCCAGCAGGTTTGTCTGGCTGGCGATGTCCTGGATCATGTGCGCCACCTCCCCGATCCGGTCCACCGCCGCCGACAGGGATGAAATGGCGGTTTTGGTCCGTCCGCTGGTCTCCACGGCCGAGCGGGAGATGGTGCTGGCGCTCGCCACCTGGGTCCCGATCTCGCCGATCGACGCCGCCAGCTGGTCGGCCGCCGCCGCGACCTGCTCCGCGTTGCTCAAGGCCTGGGCGGCTGCGGCGGATACGCTCTGCGACCGCGCGCTGACGAGCACCGCCGAGGACGCCATGCTCTGGGCGTTGCCGTCCATGTCCCCGGTCCGCCGCGCCAGGGCTTCGACCGACTGCGTCATCTCGCGCTCGACCCGGTCCGCCATCTCGGCCAGGGCGCGGCGCCGGTTGCGGTCGGCCTCGTCGCGCTGACAGTCGCCCTCCGCCCGCAGCCTTTCGTTCTCGTGCGCCTGGGTACGGAAGATCTCCAGTGCGCTGCCCATGGCGCCGATCTCGTCGCGCCGGCCCGATCCCGTGATCGTGACGTCCAGGACGCCGTGGCTCATGGCGCCCATGGCTGCGGTCATGTCCTGCAACGGACGGATGACGCCGCGCCGGACCATCAGGATGATCGAAGCGCCCAACACGATGCCGACCG
Organism: Skermanella sp.; assembly: GCA_035630415.1. Classification (GTDB taxonomy): domain Bacteria; phylum Pseudomonadota; class Alphaproteobacteria; order Azospirillales; family Azospirillaceae; genus Skermanella. The sequence continues at coordinate 4,344 of DASQKT010000250.1, read as the reverse complement.
CTCCGAGGACGACCATGAACGACACCAGCCAGCGGGCTTCACGTGAAACAGTCCGCAACTGGTCCAGCAGATCGGCGGTAGCCCTGTTGGAGGCGTCCGTGGTCAGCGTTACCAGCTTGTCGAGTTCGTCATTCAGCCGTTCCGCGACCTTATCGAAGTCGCCCATGATCTTGTTGCCGCCAGCCGGGCCTTCGGCGACATAGACTTGCGCCATGCGGTTGCCCATGGCGTAATAGGGTGGAAAAGTAAGGCTGACGACCTGGATCGCTTCTACCGCTTCCGGCAGATTCATGGCGCGGGCAAGCTCTTCCGCTTCGGCGACGGCGGCCTCGAAGCCGTCCGCCGCCTTGTCGGCCTCGTCATAGCCGTCGTCCAGCCCGTCCAGCCCGCGCGTCGCGGAGATATCGGTCAGCCACTGCTGGACCTGGACGACGTCGATCTGGATCGTCTTGATCAGCGTGACGAGCCGGATGCCCTGGACCGCCGCAAGCTCGGCCGCCTTCTCCGATCTGTCGATCCTGTCTTCCTGATTCCTGGCGAAGACGAACATGCTGCCGGTCGCCGCCAGCAGCATGGCGACGAAAAGGAGATTGGCGAACGTGATCCGGAAATTGATCGTCATTGAAACACTATTCCCCACTTAGCCTGCGATGCCGGTATGGTCGGGCCATCAAGGGATTTTTCACGCTCGACGCTCTTTCAGCATGACTCCGACACAACGTCATGTTGTTTCAGAACGGGAATAGATACAATAAACTTTAAAAGTTTGTTATATATACTAATCATATGGGCGCCGGATCACTGAAAATCCCTGGCCAGTTCGCTCCGGACCGCTTCCGGCAATATCGCCATATGTCCGTACTGCACGTGCCCGATGCCCAATATCACCTGCGTCCCCTCCTTGCGGAACTTCGAGATCTGAGCCGGCGTCAGGGTGAAGTGGAGGAAGTGGACGCTTGAGGCCTTGCCCGCCTCGCTGGTGCGCTCGACATCCCGTTCCGGTTCGGCGCCGACGGTTTCACCGTCGAATCGTAGGCTGATCGTGTTCTCGACGCCGCCCAACCGGTTCAGCAAAGCGGCCCGCCGGACCGGGTCGTCGATCTCGAACATCAGGGTCGCGACCAGTTCGTCGCCCTTGGGGATCAGCGGGTTGTAGGCGTGAAGTTCACCGGCGATCTGCTCCTCCCCGCCTTTCTCGATGCGAAGCATCTCGTGGATCTGGAGCCACATGGTATCGTAGCTCTCGAAATGGAAAGTCGCCGAAGGACCGACGGAAACCCGGCGGTTCTTCTTGACCGCCACCACCTCACGGCGCTTGTCCGCCCTGATCCGGGCATAGTCTTCCATGGACAGGATGTCGGCGCGGCTGAGTACGGTCCTGGCGGGTGCCGTCGTCATGGTGCAATCCTCTCTCTGGCCTCTATGGGGCTGACCCCTGGAAATTCATGAACTTCGCCAACGGCCTCAGCCGGCAAGGCCGTAGGCGCGGGCGAAGATTTCGATCGGGTGGAGGGTCTCGAACTCAGGCGGAGGCTGAGGGGCGTCCTTGCCCAGCCGTTCCATCCCTTGGGCGATATGGGCACCGGCGAGCGGGCATTCGGATGCGACGAAGGCCTTGGCCTGCTTCAGCGCCTGGGTTGCCACCGGTTTGCCGATCTTCAGCGCCACCTCGTAGTTTTCCGTCATGATACCCCACGAGCCGCCATGGCCGGAGCAGCGCTCCACCACCTTGACGTCCGCAGCCTTGCCGTCGGCGCTGGGAATCAGCCGCAGCATTTCCGCCGCCTTGGGACCCATGTTCTGCGCCCTGGCATGGCAGGCAAGGTGCAGCGTGACGCCACCGGGCAGCAGCTTCAGACCGGGCGCCAGCCCGGCGTTCCGGGCGATGTCCACGACGTACTGGCTGATGTCGAAGGCGTGGGCCGCGAGTTTTTCGACGGCTGCCCGGTGCGGTGCGTTCTTCGGCACGATCAGCGGCCACTCGAACTTGAGCATCAGGGCACAGCTCGGCACCAGGGCTATCACGTCGTAGCCCCGGTCGATCCAGCCCGCCAGTTCGGCAGCCACCCTGGCTGCCCGGTCCGAGACGGCGGCTAAGTCTCCCTGCTCGAGCTGCGGCATGCCGCAGCAGGCGGGATAGACGACTTCCGTCTCGACCCCGTTATGGGCCAGCACGGCGCGGGCGGCCATGCCGATGGACGGGTTGTTGTAGTTGACGAAGCAGGTGGCGTAGAGCACCGCCTTGCGTCCGAAGGCCGGCGCCTCGCGGTTCGGCGTCAGTCCGTCGGATTCGGCCCGCAGCGCGAAGGTCCTGCCGTGGAACTTCGGCAGGTGGGCGTCGCGGTGGATTCCGGCGACCGCTTCCAGCACCGGGCGGGTCAGCGTGTTGCCGGCATCGGATGCCCAGTTGGCGACCGGGGCGGCGAGGGCCGCCAGCTTGCCGTTGCGGTCGGTCTTAGTCAGTTCCCGGACCGCCAGCGGCGTCTTGCCCTTGCGGTGCTCGATCACGCGGTAGCGCAGCATCAGGTGCGGGAAGTCGAGATCGAAGTCGTGCGGCGGCACATAGGGGCACTTCGTCATGAAGCACAGGTCGCACAGCGTGCAGGCGTCCACCACGGGTTTGAACTGGTCCGAACTCACGTCATGTAGTTCGCCGGATTCGGTGGCGTCGATCATGTCGAACAGCCGGGGAAAGCTGTCGCACAGGTTGAAGCAGCGGCGGCAGCCGTGACAAAGGTCGAAGACCCGGCGCAGTTCGGCGTCGAGCTTTTCCTCGTCGTAGAAATCGGGATTCTGCCAATCGACCGGATGGCGGGTGGGAGCCTTCAGGCTGCCTTCGGATATCGTACCGGTTTCGGACATGACTGACCGCCTTCACTTATGCACCAGAGGCGCCGGGCAAAGGAAGCCCTTCAAGGGGCCTGCCCCGGCGGCAGGTCCCTTGATCGGTGCGGCTGATTTTATGGAAGGACCGGAACGGTCAATTGAGCTGGTCGAGCGCCTTCTGGAAGCGGCCGGCATGGGACTTCTCGGCCTTGGCGAGGGTCTCGAACCAGTCGGCGACCTCATCGAAGCCTTCTTCGCGGGCAGTCCGCGCGAAGCCGGGATACATGTCGGTGTATTCGTGGGTTTCGCCGGCGATGGAGGCGGCCAAGTTCAACTCGGTGTTGCCGATCGGCAGGCCGGTAGCGGGATCGCCGACTTCTTCCAGGAATTCCAGATGGCCGTGGGCATGACCGGTCTCGCCTTCGGCGGTCGAGCGGAACACGGCGGCGACATCGTTGTAGCCTTCGACATCGGCCTTCTGTGCGAAATACAGATAGCGGCGGTTTGCCTGGCTTTCGCCGGCGAAAGCAGCCTTCAAATTCTGCTCGGTCTTGCTACCTGAGAGTGACATTGATTCCTCCGCAGTTATGAAACGGTATTAATATGGTCCGCATGGATGCACTACGGTACCGTTCCGTCACTTTTATGCGCTGAGAGGACAACAAGAGTCAATTAATTTAGAAATATTCTAAAATGTTTGATTTCTGATTGTTAGACAAGAGGCTAATTTTCTTGCGCGTACCGGATCTCTCAAGTCTGGGATCTCTCAAGCTTCCTCGGGCGCCAGCCGGATTATCACGTCCACCCGCGCTACCCGAGTCCCGGCGGGTGCCGACGGAAAATGCGCGACGGTCACGCTCTCTCCAGGAATATCCTGAAGATTGCCGGATCCTTCGAAGAAGAAATGATGATGGTCGGAGGTATTGGTATCGAAATACGACCGACCCGCCTCGACCACGACTTCGCGCAGCAAACCGGCGTCGGTGAACTGGTGCAGCGTGTTGTAGACTGTCGCCAGCGACACCTGCACTTCGGCGTCGACCGCCTCCGCATGCAGTTGCTCGGCCGTGATGTGCCGGTCGACCTTGTCGAACAGCAGGCGCGCCAAGGCAAGCCGCTGGCGTGTCGGACGAAGACCGGCCTGTTGCAGCCGGTCAAGTGCATGCTTGAAGGGTCGTGTTCCAGTCATGGCCCTGCATATGGTAGCGGTTAAGGTGCGAAAAAAGGTGCCCACGAATTCGTCAGAATTATTTAGAACGAATCCAGGCGGATGTTCAAGCTTTTGACAATAACAGGGCGAATTGTTCAGTCCGCCGCTTCCCGGTCGGCCTGTTGGCGTGCCCATAAAGCAGCATAGGCGCCGCCCCGGTTGAGCAGGGCCGCGTGGCTGCCGCGCTCGGCGATGCACCCGTCTTCCAGCACCAGGATCTCGTCGGCGTGGACGATGGTGGAAAGCCGGTGGGCGATCACCAGGGTCGTGGTGCCCCGGCTGACTTCCCGCAGGCTCCGCTGGATGGC
>DASQKT010000249.1:0-4456 GCA_035630415.1 Skermanella sp. | reverse complement strand
CGACGATACAGTACATGCCGTCTTCGTTAAGGGGCGGATTGCCTTCCACGGCGGCGATGTAGCGGCCTTTGTATTCGTGCCGGATCTCATCGAGGATGGCTTCGGCCTGATGGCCGGCCGCCGCCATGATGGTGTCGTCGTAGTCGAGGCTGATCATCGACAGGACGACGTCCTTGACCAGCGGATGGGCCGAGCGGATGAAGCTTTCCGAGCAGCAGGTGCATTCCAGCCCGTGGAGCCAGAGCACGGGGATGCGCGGCTTGGTTTCCATCGCTTCCGCGATGCGGGCGCCGAAGGCCGGAGCCAGTCCCAGGGATGCCGCCGTCAGCGAGCAGAACTTCAGGAAACTGCGGCGACTGATCCCTTGGCGCCGGATCACGTCGTAAAAAGTTTCCACCCTCGCCATCGGCCCATTCCTTCTCGTTTTCCGCGTTGGCCGGCGAGCGATATGCCCCGACGGGAACGATCACCGGTTTCCGCGCGTTTACCGCGCCCGATGGTGATTTTTGTCCCCGATCACCGAATGCGGCGCTTGCTTTCCGCTGCATCCCCGGCGATTGATTGGGTCGGGCAACGCCATACCAGCCTGGTCATAGACAATCCGTCCTATGGTCATACTCGCACATTGATCTGGATCAACCACGGTCGGGCAATTTTCGATAATATGTTAGACGCCAAGATTGCCAACTCAGTCCAGGTTGCGTAGCGGCGATAAAACTTCTTTCTTCAGGAGACGACTACATGAGGCGAACAGGTCTCGCTCTCGGACTCGCCGGTGCCGCGCTGATGGCGCTCCCGACCGTAGCACTGGCGCACCCAGGGCATTTGGAGCCGAGCGGCTTCATGCATGGCTTCGAACATCCGCTGGGCGGGCTGGATCACCTGCTGGCCATGGTCGCCGTCGGCCTGTGGGCTGCCCAGTCGGGCGGACGGGCGCTCCTTGCGCTGCCGGTGGCGTTCGTCGCCGCTATGGTCCTGGGCGGCTTCGCCGGCATGTCGGGGCTGCCGCTGCCAGCGGTCGAGCTTGGCATCCTCGGCTCGGTGCTGGTGCTGGGTGCGCTGGTGGCGTTTCAGCCGAAGCTGTCGGTCGGCGTCTGCGCCGCGATCACGGCTGCGTTTGCGGTCTTCCACGGCTATGCCCACGGTGTCGAAATGCCTGCGGCCGCTTCGCCGTGGGGTTACGGCCTTGGCTTCGTGATCGCCACGGCGCTTCTCCACGCGGCTGGGATCAGCCTGATCGTCGCGGTGCGGCGTCTGGTCCAGGGCAGCGCCGGCCGAGCCGCCGTGCGCGGCAGCGGCGCGCTGGTTGCCTTCGGCGGCGTGGCGCTGGCTCTGCTGGGATAATCCTGGACGTCAGGCACTTAGAAAAAGCCCCTCCGCCGGTCACACGGTGGAGGGGTTTTTCTTTATCTCAATCGGCAATCACCGCAGGCTGGGCCTCATGGATATTCGACGCTGACGATCTTCCAGAAGCTGGCGACAGTCGAAGTCGACATTTTTTCATCCTGGCCATTGCCGGTATCGAGCAGGATGCTGTCCGGAGTGCGGCCGCGGTAGATCGCTATCCGTCCAGTCCGCCCGGTTTTCACGAGAACGAAGTCGTGCGGCCGCAACGGCTTGCTCGGATCGATATAGATCAGGCTCCCGACGGGCATCCAGGGACACAGGTCCGGGTCGTGAACATAGGCGGCAAAAGCGTCCACGACGCGCAGCAGCGAGGGAGGGCAGTCTACTTCGGCGACGGGAGCAGTCATATCGATGCCGGATTCGACGCTCCGGCCGTAAACCATAAGTCGGGCGCGCGCCTCGGGCGGTTGAGTTGCGGGGGCTTCGACATTGACGAACAATTCCGGCTCTCGCAGGCGGTTTTCAGCTACACCCAGGTATTGAGCGAGCTTAATCCTAACATCTTCCGGCAAGAAGCGGGGTTTGCTCTGGAATAGGTATTGATGAAAATAGCCGTGGTTACGTCCACAAGCTATGCTTGCAGCCTTGAGCGTGCTCTTGGTCCTGATTAGAGCGAGAACCGATTGCCGATGTACGTCTGCCCCATCCATGACCATTTTCATTTCGTGCTCCCAACTGCTTTAAGCCGCAGTCATAACAAAAACGAAATTGCCTGTGACGAGTAATTTTGCAAATCAGTAACGGTGAAAAATCATTAGATATCAATGCTATCGGATGTCATCGGACCGTGCTCTGAAATAGTTATCGGAAATTAACCATGAAAGAATCATTATATATCCCACTTGGTGGGATTCTGCCGAATTTGGCTGGATTTGAGGCATGCCTATCTGCTGAATCAGATTCTCGATCCGAATTTGCACACCAGATCCGCGACAAAGTTGTTGCGTCAGCCTACCGCAGGGCGGAGGAAGGTTTTGCATGAATCCGGGCTGCGACGCACATCCCGGATCGCGACTCGGGGTGAACGGATTCAGTCGCCGTTGGCGCCGATCATCCAGATACCAGCTACCTTGTGCAGCCGTTCAATGTCGTCGACTTGAAGATCTACCCGTTTTTTCCCCAGCGTAAGGCCATAGAGGTCGCCGTCATCCGACTGCCGTAGGTAGAAAGCCAGCGGAGACCAGGATATCCGGTTGATCACAAGATCGTTGATCATGACCGGGCGTCCGGGATGAACGTAAAGGATTATTCCGGGTAGAAGCGCCGGTGCGTTGGCCATGTCGCCGATACTGACGGCATAGGCCCCGCTTACATCGGCAAGCTGGACGGGGCAGGGGGTCCTGCCGATGGCACGGGCCAATTCCTTCTGGGAACTTAAGGACTTACCGTCGAAAAGAGGGAGATCCGATGATCCGGTCCGCACATCGGACGCCCGCTCGACGAAAGCGCGAAGCTTGCTGTCGGGCGTCAGCAGGTCCAGGGGCGTGATGCCATAGACACCCGCGAGCTTGATGACGTGATCTGGCCGGACCGGGCGCGCGCCGGATTCGAGCTTTGACAACTCACTCTTGGAGACGCCGCATAGAGTTGCGGCCTTGGTGAGCGTTATGTTTTTCATGACGCGATAATTGCGCAGGCGCACGCCGTCATGCTCGATCTTTGATTCCATGGCTCATCTCGAATGTACGCAAGTCGCAAAGGTATCTGGAGTTTATATAAAATTGTCAAAATATTGAAACAAATTTCGGCCATCCTTGTAAGGGTCCCCATCTTCGGAACCCTTACATGTTTGATGGTTTCGCTAGGAAGCTAGCTTTCGTGCCTGTGCGACATGGTGTTCCAGCTCCATCGCCCGGTGAGCCGCCGTATGGCTGCCCAGGACCCGCTCGCGAGCCCGGTTTCCCATGGCCTGCCTGTGTTTGTCAGGCATTGTCCGCAACGTCTCCAGGACGGTCGCGGTATCCGGAGCGATGACGATCTCGGCGCCCAGTTCGAACAGGCTGTCGAGCCCCGGCCACCAGTCGCTGATGATCGGCGTCCCGCAGGCGGCGGCTTCGAACAGGCGGACGCTGGGCGACCAGCCCGCCGTGATCATGTCGGCCCGCGTCACGTTCAGCGTGAAGCGTTGGGCATTGTAGAAGGCGCTGTGGTCGGCCGGCGGAAGATGATCGATCCGGTTCACGTTCGATGGCCACACGATGGAACCGGGATACTGCGGACCCGCCACGACGAAACGTCCCTCGTTCCACGCCTCGGCCGGTTCGACCAGCAAGCGGTCGACGGTTGGCTGCCGGTCGTCGCTGTACGTGCCGAGATAGCCCAGATCCCAGCAGGCTTCCGCCGGTTCCGGCCGGTAGCGTTCGGGATCGACCGAGCAGTACAGGGCGCGGGCCATGGGCGAACCGTATTGCCGCTCCAGCCGCTCCAGCGTCGGTCCGCCGGTGAACGACAGGTACATGCAGTATCGTGGGATCAGATCGGCACTCAGGTATTCGGTATCGCCCCGCTCCAGCTTGGCGAGCGTCACGGGCGTATCGATGTCGTAGAAGGCGGTCACTCCCTGGGCGGTGGCGACAGCCCAGCGGCCGACTTCGACGCCGTCGGGAACGTAAGAGCCGACGATCACCAGATCGGCGTGTCTGACGTCGTGCCCGAAGCGGCAGCGCAGGTCGTCGAGCGACTCGTACAGCGCCGTCCGGCCGAAGGGCGGGTTGGGCAGATCCCGGTTGGCGGCATACCAGGAACGGTCCGCTTCCAGGAACAGCACGTCATGACCGCGTTCCGCCAGGGCGCGGACGAGCGCCCGGTAAGTCGTGGCATGCCCGTTGCCCCAGGACGATGTGATGCTCAGGCCGAGGATGACGATGGACAGCGGCGTCACGCGAACACCCTGGATGCAGGAGTGCCGCTGAGCAGCAGCGACTCGACCTCCGCCGCGCGGTGGCCGTAGGTATGGGCATCGAGCATGCGGCGTCGTGCCGCATCCCCGATCCGGCGGGAGCGCTCCGGCGTCAGGGCATCGACCAGGGCCGCCACCTCCGCCCCGTCC
>DASQKT010000248.1:0-10419 GCA_035630415.1 Skermanella sp. | reverse complement strand
TCCGTGCTGGCGCTGACCGGCGCCTTCGTCAAGGCCAATCCGGAGGCTGCCAAGACGATCGTGTCGCTGCACGACCGGGCCACGACCCTGCTCAAGGCGGAGCCGGACCGAGCGGCCAAGCATCTTCAGTCGGGCCTGGGCAAGGGCCTGACCGATCTCGCGACCTTCGAGAAGGCGGTGGTATCGCCGGCCAGCAAGTTCGTCGCCGATCCGATGGTCATCAAGGACGCGACCAAGGTCATGCAGGACTTCCAGCTTCAGGCCGGTACGCTGGAGAAGGCGGCCGATCTGAACGTCCTGTTCGATGACAGCTTCTACCGGGCGGCGGCTGCGGCGCGCTGACGCTCCGCAGCATTCCCCGCCAAACGCCCAAGCCCGAAGCAAAAGCCGATAATGCACAGAACCCTGCTGGCCGCCCTCGGCCTGATCGCCTTCCTGCTGCTATGGGAGGCGGCGCCGCGCTTCGGCTTCGTCTCGCCGCTGTTCGTGCCGCCGCCCAGCGGCCTGCCGGCCGCGTTCCTGCGCGAGATCCAGGCGGGGTACTGGGTCAGCGCCGTGCTGGCGAGCCTGCGGCACTACGCCCTGGGTCTGGCGCTGGGAACGGGGCTCGGCGTGGCGCTGGGCATCGCGACCGCCCTGTATGACGGGCTGGACGCGGCGCTGTCCTGGGTGATCCGGCTGCTGCGGCCGGTGCCGGGTCTGGCCTGGGTCCCGTTCGCCATCGTCTGGTTCGGCATCAGCGAGACGGCCGCCACCTTCATCATCATCATCGGCGTCTTCTGGATCAACTTCTACGCCGCCTACGGCGCCGCCAAGGCGGTCGACAAGGACCTGCTGGAGGTAGCGGACGCCTTCGGGCATCGCGGCACGCTCGCCAAGCTGTTCAAGATCGTCCTGCCCGGCTCCACCGCCGGTATCCTGGCGGGAGCGCGCACCGGCCTGGGGCAGGCCTGGATGGCCGTGGTCGCGGCCGAGCTGTTCGGCGTGCCGGGCCTGGGCCAGCGCATGATGCAGGCATCCAGCCTGCTGGCGACCGAAGTGGTCGTCGTCTACATGATCACGATCGCGGCGCTGTACGGGCTGACCGACACGCTGTTCGTCCAGCTCAGGGACCGGTTGCTCAGATGGCAACGCTAGTCGATATCAAGGACCTCGCCATCGCCTATGGCAAGGCGCCTCCCGTCCTCGCCGGCTTCACGGCGGCCTTGGAGCGCGGCTCCTTCACGGCCGTCGTGGGACCGTCCGGCGTCGGCAAGTCCACCCTGCTGCGCGTGCTGGCAGGATTGACGGCTCCGGCGGCCGGTACCGTCGATATGCCGATGCAGCCGGAAAAGGGCCGCCGCCCGGTGGCCCTGGTCTTCCAGGAAGCGCGCCTGCTGCCCTGGCGCCGCGTGCTGGAGAACGTCTCCTTCGGCCTGGAAGGTACAGGCCTGTCCAAGGTGGAGCGAACGGCACGCGCTCAGGAAACGCTCGATCTCGTCGGGCTCGGGCAGATGGGTGGCCGCTGGCCGCACCAGCTTTCCGGCGGGCAGCGGCAGCGGATCAATCTGGCGCGGGCTTTGTCCGTCCGCCCCGACCTGCTGCTGCTGGACGAACCGTTTTCCGCCCTCGACGCGATCACGCGGCAATCGCTCCAGGACGAGTTGCTGCGGCTGTGGCACGAGACCCGGACGACGATGCTGTTCGTGACCCATGACCTTGACGAAGCGGTGTACTTGGCCGACCGGGTCGTCCTGCTGGGCGGCAAGCCTGCCGGCATCGTTCGCGACTTCCCGGTCGATCTGGCACGGCCGCGCGAGCGGGATACCGTCAACTTCTCCGACGCGGTGCGGGAAATTAGGGCGGCGCTGTCGGAGTCGGTGAACGACGGCGCTGGAATCTGAGATGGCGATCTGAGACATTTTTTGTGCAGTGCAGCATTTTGAGTGCGCCGCCATCGGATTTGCGGTACGTTAGAATTCTCAGAGGCAGCGCCTGGTTGTATGCGTATGCCCCAACGCTTGCCGTAACAATGTGAAATAGATGACCCTGAATCCGACCCATGCCTTTGATGCCCATCGCCGCAACGTGACCAATCTGGTCAGCGTCGGACAGGACCTTGCCAGGACCGCCGGAAAAACCCACGAGATGGCGCTGGCTTCGGTCCAGACGATCGGTTACCGCACGGCGATGATGTTTCAGGCGTTCGGCGACCCGGTGGCGATGTCCAATCCGGAATTTACCCTGATGGGCCACGAGAAGGTCGAAGCCGCCGTCGAGTCGCAGCGCGCAATGATGGAAAGCACCCAGAGCCTGCTTGAAGGCTGGACGGCCTGGGCATTCGGTCAGGCCAGGACCAATGTCAAGGCGTTCTCCGAACTGGCGACCTGCCGCACCCCCGCCGATATCCTCGGCGTACAGCAGCACTATCTGCAATCCACCTGGATCAACGCCACGACCGCCGCCGCGAAGCTGGCGCAGGCATCGATCCGCATCACCGACGCGGGGCTGATCCCGGTCCACAAGGTGGCGTCGGCCAACGCCAAGCGGCTGTCGGAACAAAACGGCCAGTAAGCTGCGGCCGAACAAGTTCGCCCAGACATGAAAAAACCCGGCTCATGCTGGGTTTTTTCATGGCCGGGCTTTTTCATGATGGTGCGCCGTCCGCGACGGGAGAAGGTCCCACGGGCGTTTCGAGCGGCGGCGCCAGGACGGGCCGCTGGCGGCCGGAAACGGCACGGTCCACGCCGGCGGCGATGACGCTCCAGCAATGCTCCGCCAGCGCCTTGCGGCTGCCGAAGCGATCGACCGTGACCGGTTCATGGAACTCCACCCTGATCGTCAGGCGGCCGAGCCTGACCATCTGCCAGAGATGCGGCGCCAGTTCCATGTCGCCGTACCACGCATAGAAAGGCCGCATCGATCGCCCAAGCGGTATGCCGTCGAGGCTGACGGCGGTCACCGACACCGGCTGGACGGTGACCGGTCTGTCATCGACCTTGAGCGACGCGACGCTGAACAGCGCCGTTTTGAACGGGAGCGTACGGTTGCCGTCCGACGAGGTGCCCTCGGGGAACAGGATCAGGGTATCGCCCGCTTCGAGTCGGCCCTTGATATCATCGCGGTGGACGCCGGCGTTCCGGACCTTGCGGTCCACGAAGACCGTCTGCTGAAGCTTCGCCAGAAGGCCGAAGAAGGGCCATCCGCCGACTTCCGTCTTGGCGACGAAAGATCCCCGGATCACCGACCCCAGGACGATGATATCCAGATATGAGGAGTGGTTGGAAACGACGAGCGTCGGATGCTGGCTGGACGGTTGCCCGACCACATCAACCTGGAGCCCCAGGATACGCGCGCAGGCCGCGTGGTAGGCCCGTGGCAGGCGATGACGCAGGGGAGACCTCAGCCACACCAGAATGGCCTGCACGGGCATCAGCGGCACCGTGAAGACCGCGTATGCCATCAGGCGGGCGACGCCCAGGAGAGAAGACCCCATTCTCATGATTCCGCCGTCATGATCCCGCCGTCACGCTGCCGGCGTATCCCGCCGGCGTTCGTAATGCTTGAAGTACTTGTCGGTGATCTGGTCGGTCTTGACCACGATGCAGACATCTGTGGTGTTGAACTGCTCGTCGATCACCGCGCCGTCGCCGACGAACCCGCCGAGGCGCAGGTAGCCCTTGATCAGCGGCGGCAGGACGCCTAACGCCGCCCGCGCATCCACCTGTTCCTTGTCGAGCAGGTCCATCGTGGCATACCGGCCCGGCAAGGCAACCGGCCGCAGGCCGTTCGGGGCGAGATGATAGTGATGCAAGTACGAAAGCGGCAGGGCCAGACCGGCGGGATCGATGCCGGGAAGGCTGGCGCAGCCGAACATCACCGCGATATCGTACTGGAAGACATAGGCCGCGATCCCGCGCCACAGCAACTGCATGGACGGCCGGGACCGGTATCCGGCATCGACGCAGGAGCGCCCCAGTTCCAGCACTTCGCCGGGGAAATCGACCAGCGGTGAAATGTCGTACTCGTCGCTGGAATAGAAGCGTCCGACCGAGCGCGCGGCGGAGCGGCGGATCAGCCGGTAGGTCCCGACGACGCCCTCGGGGCCTGAACCGAGATTGTGGTCGATCACCAGCAGATGGTCGCAGACCGGGTCGAAGCTGTCGAAATCGCGCAACCGCGCCGCCATTTCCGGACTTGGCCGGGCGGCCATTTCCGAATAGAAGACCCGATATCGCAGCGCCTGGGCTGCATCAACCTCGGCCGATGACTCAGCCAGTCGGACTTCCAGATTGCCGGAGCGAAGATCGCCCTGAGCAAGCTGATCGATCATGAGGTCGGCCATGGCTATCGCTTGCGGTCCTGGTTGTTGCACAATTCCGGCCAAGCGCCCTGCTGGGCGGCTGGCCGTTACAGCGTTCGACAGGCATACCACATAGCGCTAGTCTCGGGTCAACCGAGTCATTTAATTGTAACCAGTAAGTGTGGCGCATTTGCCCAATTGAACAGGTGCGGCAAGTCGTCACCTTCTGCTCCACAAGCGCTTATCAAGATAAGCGCCGCCCGGAATTCGCGACATCATCGTGAACTCCGGACTGTCATGGAGCATTCCAGATCCAGCGCCGGGGAGTGGCTGAATCGTACCGTACGGTCTTACGCGACACCACGGCGAGCGCGGGTGCCAAGTCCGATCTGCTTGGCGAGCTTGCTGCGCTGCTTGGCGTAGTTGGGTGCCACCATGGGATAATCGGGCGGCAACTGCCAGCGGTCGCGGTACTCTTCGGGGGTCATGTCGTAGGCGGTCTTGAGATGCCGCTTCAGCATCTTCAGTTTCTTGCCGTCTTCCAAACAGATAATATAGTCGGGAGTAACCGACTTTTTGATCGGAACTGCGGGCTGCGGCCGTTCCACCGTCGGAGCGGGTTCTACCCCAACATTGGCAAGGGTCCTGTAGACCTGTTCAATCAGTTGAGGCAGGTCTGTAACCGTCACTGTATTGTTGGAAACATGCGCAGCCACGATCTCTGTCGTCAGAGACAACAGCTCGTTAGATGGGGATCCGTTGCTCATCTATCTTTGCTCCAGGGGACCGACAAACATCGATATAAGTCTTCTCCGCGAGCAACGCAATAACGAATTACTGAAATGGAAGAGGACATTTTGAGCTTACCAATGTCAGCAGATTACTTCCTGGATATCACAGCGGCAGTATGTCCGTTAACCTTTGTCCGCACCAAGTTGCGTGTCGAACGAATGGCTCCCGGAGAGACGCTGGAAGTCCGCTTGAATGCTGGAGAACCCTTGGAAAACGTACCGAGATCGCTGATGGAACTGGGTCATGAAGTGCATGGACCGGAACCCGAAACTCCCGCTTCTTCAGGGGGGGTCTACCGCCTTTGGGTGACTAAGCGTTAACTACGATCGATTGAGGATTGGAATAGTTCCAACTTCATGACCAGTGCCGCAACTGCTGCGTCTTTTTGTCGGTAATAGTTGGCTCTACGACCAATTTTTATAAATCCGCGCCGGGTATACAATTGGCATGCCTGATTGTTGTTTTCAGCCACTTCCAGAAACACGGCTTCGGCGCCCGCCACACGGGCGAGTTCGATCGCCCCTTCAAGCAATGCTGCACCGGCCCCATTTCGGCGGCGGGCCGGGTCAACTCCGATAGCGACGATCTCGGCCTCTCCCGCGATGGCGCGGGCAAGGACGAAACCGGTCGGCTCGCCGGTCATATCGGCTTGCCCATCGGCTTGCCCATCTGCTTGTAAGATCAGAGCGAACATGCCGGGGCTGACCAGCAGCCCGGCGAAGGCGGAAGCGTCCCACGGCTCATGCGGAAAGCACGAACCATGAAGGAATCCAAGGATTTCGCAGTCTGCCAGACCGGCTCGGCGCAGCGTCATCGCACTTTCCCCGCCGGCAGCGTGACATCGGGCGGGCGCAGGTAGAACGGCTGCGGCGGAACCGTTGCCGCCGCGTCCGGGCCGCGCAGGGCAACCAGCCGCGCCACATCAGCCGCGTCGGGAAAGCCTTCCCCGGCGGCGAACGTCACGTCGCAGCTCGTCGCCATCCCCTCGTTTCCAGTGGAGACGCCGAACCGGGAATGCAGACGCGCGGCGGCGTCACCGGCGACAAGTACAGGCGTATCCGGCAGGACCAGATCTTCCGGCCGCACCGAGCGGGCTTCGCCCACAGGAATCAGTTTGCTATCGAACCATTGGATGAAAATATCTTCTCGCCTGGACTCGACCGCGACGAGGACCGATCTCCCCTCCCGCTCCCCGGCCGGCAGGCCGTGCGCGACCGCGTCGAAGGTGCTGACACCGGCGAGCGGGCGTCCGGACGCCAACGCCATGCCCCGCGCGGCAGCCAGCCCGATCCGCAAACCGGTGAAGGCTCCGGGTCCGGTGGTGACCCCGAACATGTCGATGGACGGAAAATCCGTGCCGGCCTCCGCCAGCACCTCCCGCGCCATCGGGATCAGGACTTCGGACTGGCCGCGATCCATGGCGGCGAAACGCCGCGCCACGATGGCGCCGTCCTGCCACAAGGCGACCGAACAGGCGCCGGTGGCGCTGTCGAGGGCAAGGATCTTCATGGCCGTTCCTTCATGCTATTCATGCTACTGAACACCTTATCGATACTTGTCTTACTGATTGCCCCGGCACTCAGGTCCCACCACTCCGGCCTCACCATCCAGGACTTTTCATGCCTCTGCTAGAGATCGCGCTGCCCCATGTCGACATCGACCTGATCTACGCGACACCCGCCAACATCACGGGGCGGACGATCTATACCAATATGGCGTGCCTGCTGCACGCCGACGCGGCCAATGCCCTGCGCATCGCCGCCGGGCTTGCTGCGGCACAGGGCTGCCGCCTGCGCGTTTATGACGCCTTCCGCCCGGTCGAGGCGCAGTGGCGCCTGTGGGAAGCCTTCCCCGATCCGGAGTTCGTCGCCGACCCCAGGGAAGGCTCCAACCATGCCAGGGGCGTCGCGGTGGACCTGACGCTGGCCGGCGCCGATGGAACGCCGCTGGATATGGGCACGCCGTTCGACGACATGACGGCCCTGTCCCATCATGGCAATACCGCGATACCGGTCCAGGCGCAGGTCAACCGGAGCCGCTTGCTGGGCATCATGGCGGCTGCCGGCTGGGACCATTACCCGTCGGAATGGTGGCACTACCAATTGCCGGACCCGAAGCGATATCCTTTGCTGTGGGATGCGGCTGCCGGCGGCCGGGCTCCATAAAATTTAGCGCCAATCTTGTCGATCCGGCCTTTTTGTGTCACAGAAGGGGCACTGGCAGGGAAAGGGCTCGGCAGGGAAAGGGCCTGGGGAAAGCGCATGGTCTTGAACATGTTCCTTGGGACCGCATCGATCGGGCGGATGGCCGGCCCCTTGCTGGGTCTGGCGCTCGGCCTGTCGATATCGGCCACGGCCGGCCACGGCATGGCGGAAAGCCCCGTGGACGACGAGCGCGGCGGCATCGTCTTTGCCTACTCGCGCTTCGGAGAGGACCAGTACGGCCCCGGCAGCATTACCCTGGACCAGTTCGACGCCCATATTGCCGAACTGGCCGATGGCGGCCATACCGTGCTGCCCCTCCCCGTCCTGCTGGACAAACTGCGGGACGGATCGCCTCTCCCCGACCGTGCGGCGGCGCTGACGATCGACGATGCCCACCGCTCCGTTTATACGGAAGCTTTTCCACGCCTGAAGGCGGCCGGCATCCCCTTCACCCTCTTCGTCGCTCCCGATCCGATCGACAGCGGCGCCGAAAGTCACATGACCTGGGCGCAGGTGCGGGAAGTCGCCAGATCCGGCGCTACCATAGGGGTGCTTCCCGCCGCCGGTCTGTCGATGCCCCAGCGCACGGTACAGCAGAACGCCTCTGACCTCGTGCGCGCGGTGCAGCGGGTGGAAGCCGAACTCGGCGTCAAGCCGACCCTGCTGGCCTATCCGTTCGGCAGCTATGGATCGGCAATCCACGAACTGGCGCAGCGGCAGGGCTTCGCCGCCGCCTTCACGCAGTCGTCTGGCGTCGTCCATGGCCGCTCCGACTGGCTGGCGCTGCCGCGTTTCGTCATGAACGAGGCGTTCGGCGGCATCGACCGATTCCGGCTGGCGGCCAACGCGCTGCCCCTGCCGGTTGGCGATGTCACCCCGGCCGACCCGATGCTCACCCAGAACCCGCCAAGCATCGGCTTCACGGTGGCCGGCGGCGTCGGCGACCTGGACCGGCTGGCCTGCTTCGTGGCCGGCCAGGGCCGCACCGGCCTGGAGCGTCTGGACGGCAACCGGATCGAACTGCGAATCTCGGAGGAATTCCCCCCCGGCCGCACCCGCCTCAACTGCACCCTGCCCGCCGGGGAAGGCCGCTGGCGCTGGTTCGGCATGCAGTTCTTCGTGCCGGAACCGTAAGAGACAAAAAAGCCGGCGGCAATCGCTTGCCGCCGGCTTTTGTCGAACGCGGTGCCCGTCAGGCGGCGTTCTGGCGGACTTCGACGACTTCGGGGATGTAGTGGCGCAGCATGTTCTCGATGCCGGCCTTCAGGGTCGCGGTCGAGCTGGGGCAGCCGGCGCACGAACCCTTCATGTTCAGGTAGACGATCCCGTTCTCGAAGCCCTGGAACGTGATGTCGCCGCCGTCCTGGGCGACCGCCGGACGGACACGGGTGTCCAGTAGTTCCTTGATCTGGGCGACGATCTCGTCGTCGTCCTCATGGGCGGCGTTGTCGTCGGCGGCCGTCTCGTTGACAACAGGGCGGCCGGCGGTGAAGTGCTCCATAATGACGCCCAGGATCGAGGGCTTCAGCAGGTACCAGTCACGGTCGCCTTCCTTGGTGATCGTCACGAAGTCCGCACCGAGGAAGACGCCGGCGACTCCTTCGATTTCGAACAGCCGTTGCGCGAGGGGCGAGCGGACGGCAGTCTCCACCGTCGGGAAATCGGCCGTGCCATGCCCCAGGACGTCGCGTCCGGGCAGGAACTTCAAGGTAGCCGGGTTGGGCGTCTGCTCGGTCTGAATAAACATGTATTTCTCCTTCCCACCATCATCACTGGCGAGCTTAACGGAAAGTGGGCAGAATCACCCCTGAGATCAAGGCTTGGCCAGATCAAGCCTTGCCCAGATCAAGCCTTGCCAGCGCCGGCAACCGGAGCCGCAATACCGCCATGACGAATGAACAGCCCGAAGACCTGTCCAAGGCGGAGACCATCGACTGGCTGATGGAGGACGGCCGCCGGGCAGAAAGCATCGCGGCGCTGATGGAAGCCTTCTGCCGCCGGCTGATCGCGGGCGGCGTGCCACTGTTCCGAGCGAACTGGCATATCCGGATGCTCCATCCTCAGATCCGGGGCATCACCTTCTACTGGCGCACCAACATGGACGGCGTCGAGGAGATCGAGCGGGAGCACGGGACGGAGCTGCGGCCGGAATACCTCAACAGCCCGATCGGCGCCATCGTCGAAGCCGGCGCCGACGCCATGCGATACCGGATCGAGCAGCTGGAGCCGCCCTATGCCTATCAGATCCTCCAGGACCTCAAGGAGCAGGGCGGCACCGACTATGTCGCCATGCCGATGCGCTTCTCGACCGGCAGGGTCAACGTCGCGAGCTGGTCGTCCGACCGGGCCGGCGGCTTCACCGGCCCGCAGCTCACCCTGATCTACGACGTCATGCCGGCTCTCTCCACCGTGCTTGAAACCATGGTGCTGCGCCGGCTGGCGGTGAACGTGCTGGACACCTATGTCGGGCGCGACGCCGGCGCCCGCATCCTGTCCGGAGACATCCGGCGCGGCACCGGCGCCACCCTTCGCGCCGTGCTGTGGTATTGCGACCTCAGGGGCTTCACCAGCCTTGCCGACCGGCTGCCGCTGGCCGACCTGATCGGCCTGCTGAATGGCTATTTCGAGATCATGGGCGGCGCCGTCCAGGCGCGCGAAGGCGAAATCCTGAAGTTCATCGGCGATGCGATGCTGGCGATCTTTCCGCTGCCGGACGGCGAGGAAGGCGACGCCTATGTCCGAGCCAAGGTCAACGACGCGCTGGACGCGGCGGCCGACGCCATCAAGGCGATGGAACTGCGCAACCGGGAGCTTCAGGCCTGGGGATTGCCGGTCCTGAAGGCCGGCATCGCCCTTCATGTCGGCGACGTCATGTACGGCAATATCGGGGCGCCGGACCGGCTGGACTTCACCGTAATCGGTCCGGCGGTCAACCTGGTCAGCCGGATTCAGGGCCTGTCGAGCGAGCTGATGCGGCCCGTCCTGACGTCGGAAGCCTTCGCCGCCCAATGCGCCGAACGGCTGGTGTCCGAAGGGCTGCATCCGGTCAAGGGGCTGAAGGAGCCGATCCAGGTATTCGGCCTCGCCTGAGAATTCCGGGCCTGAAGAATCGAGGGAGGCCCTAGGCGCTCAGGAAATCAG
>DASQKT010000247.1:0-7124 GCA_035630415.1 Skermanella sp. | reverse complement strand
TGAGGCGGTTATTCGGGACATGAACACCGCCCCGAAAGTTGGTCAGAACAGCGGATTGGCCTTAGCCAGACGGTCGAACTGGACCAGGGCCTCCAGGATGCCCGGCAGGTTCTTCAGATAGACCATGTTGGGACCGTCGCTCGGCGCCTTGTCCGGGTCCTGGTGCGTTTCCATGAAGACGGCGGCGACACCGATCGAGATGGCGGCACGCGCCAGCACGGGCACGAATTCCCGCTGGCCGCCCGACGTTTCACCCTGCCCGCCCGGCTGCTGGACCGAATGCGTGGCGTCGAACACGACCGGGTAGCCGGTGCGCGCCATGATCGGGATCGACCGCATATCCGAAACGAGGGTGTTGTAGCCGAAGCTGACGCCGCGCTCGCATAGCAGGATCTTGTGATTGCCGGTGCTGGCGAGCTTGGAGGCAACGTTCTTCATGTCCCAGGGCGCCAGGAACTGGCCCTTCTTGACATTGATCGCCTTGCCGGTTTCGGCGGCGGCCAGCAGCAGGTCGGTCTGGCGGGACAGGAAAGCGGGGATCTGGAGCACGTCGACCGCTTCCGCCACCGGACCGCACTGCTCCGGCAGATGAATGTCGGTCAGGACCGGACAGCCCCAGGTCTCGCGGACCTCGGCCAGGATCGGCAGGCTGGTTTCCAGCCCGATGCCCCGGTTGCTCCCCAGGGACGTCCGGTTGGCCTTGTCAAAGGAAGACTTGTAGATCAGGCCGATGCCGAGCTTGCGCGTCAGCTCGACCAGCGCATGGCTGGTCTCCAGCGCGTGCGCCCGGCTCTCCAGAGCGCAGGGACCGGCGATCAGAACGAACGGACGGTCGTTGGCGATGGAAAGCGGACCGACCTCTACGGTACGGTTGAGCGTGGCGGCGTCTGTCATAAGTCGACCCTCCCTGCGAGACCGGTCCGTGAAGGACCGGCCGGATTATACCAGCCGGCTCTGCTCGATGGCGGCGCGAATGAAATCGATGAACAACGGATGCGGGTTAAGCGGCTTGGACTTCAGCTCCGGATGGAACTGAACGCCGACGAACCACGGATGGCCCGGCAGTTCGACGATTTCGGGCAGCGCGCCGTCCGGCGACAGGCCGGAGAACAGAAGCCCTGCCGACTCCAACTGTCCACGCAGGTTGATGTTCACTTCGTAGCGGTGCCGGTGCCGCTCGCTGATCAGCTCCGTATCGTAGATGTCGCGGACGCGGGTGCCTTCGATCAGCCGGCAGGGATAGGCCCCCAGCCGCATCGTGCCGCCGAGATCGTCATTGGCGCCGCGAATCTCGGTCTGGTTGCCGCGCGCCCATTCCGTCATCAGGCCCACGACCGGAACGACGTCGCGTCCGAACTCGGTCGAGCCGGCGTTCGGGATGTCGGCCAGATGACGGGCTGCTTCGATCACCGCCATCTGCATGCCGAAGCAGATGCCGAAGTACGGGACCTTGTGCTCACGGGCGAACTGGACCGCCCGGATCTTGCCTTCCGATCCGCGCTCGCCGAAGCCACCCGGCACGAGGATGCCATGGACGTGCTCCAAGTGCTGGACGGCGTCGTCCGACTCGAAAATCTCGGCGTCGATCCAGTCCAGGTTGACCCGGACGTTGTTGGCGATGCCGCCGTGGATCAACGCTTCCGCCAGCGACTTGTAGCTGTCGAGCAGGCTGGTGTACTTGCCGACGACGGCGATCGTCACTTCGCCCTCC
This sequence comes from Skermanella sp., assembly GCA_035630415.1. Classification (GTDB taxonomy): domain Bacteria; phylum Pseudomonadota; class Alphaproteobacteria; order Azospirillales; family Azospirillaceae; genus Skermanella. Next base: position 5,413 of record DASQKT010000247.1, on the reverse strand, counting down.
GGCTGGCGCACGGTATGGACAATGCGGCGCCAGCGGCTCAGGTCCGGCTCGCCGTCGTGCGGCAGACCGAAATAGCTCAGCACCTGAACGTCGAAGCCCTGCTCGTGGTAGCTGATCGGCACCTGATAGATGGTGTCCACATCGAGGGCCGCGATCACGCGTTCCTGGCGGATATTGCAGAACAGTCCGATCTTGCGGCGCTCGCCTTCCGGGATCGGACGATCGGCGCGGCACAGCAGGATGGTCGGCTGAATGCCGACGCTGAGCAACTCCTTGACCGAGTGCTGGGTCGGCTTGGTCTTCAGCTCGCCGGCAGACGGGATATAGGGCAGCAGGGTCAGGTGGATGAACAGCGAGTTCTCGTGTCCGACCTCGTTACCGAACTGGCGGATCGCCTCCAGGAAGGGCGTGCTCTCGATGTCGCCGACGGTGCCGCCGATCTCGCAGAGGACGAAGTCCTCGTCCGTCACGTCGGCGCGGATGAACTCCTTGATCGCGTCGGTGACGTGCGGGATGACCTGGACGGTGGCGCCCAGATAGTCACCGCGCCGCTCGCGCTGGATCACGGTGGAGTAGATGCGCCCGGTGGTGACGTTGTCGCTCTTGCGGGCGGCGACGCCGGTGAACCGTTCATAGTGGCCGAGGTCGAGGTCCGTTTCCGCGCCGTCGTCGGTGACGTAGACCTCCCCGTGCTGATACGGGCTCATGGTGCCCGGATCGACGTTGAGATAGGGGTCGAGCTTACGCAGCCGCACCTTGAATCCACGCGCCTGGAGCAATGCGCCCAGTGCCGCGGAGGCAAGGCCCTTGCCGAGAGAGGAAACGACGCCGCCGGTAATGAATATGTACCGAGTCATGGTGTCTTGCCGATCCCAGTTTTGATCAATCATGCCTGAAATGAGAGAGGCGGCCGAACCGCCGCCTCCCGACTAACCGATCCTGTGCGCAGTGCTATTGAGAAACCGGAGCCTGCGGAGCCGCCGGAGCAGCAGGCGGCGGCGCTTCGGCCGGTGCTGACTGCTGGGGCGGCATCTGGTCGATGATGGAGCGCGGCCGGTTTTGTCCGCCGGCCATGATCGCGAGGACCAGGCTGGTCAGCATGAAGGCTCCCGCCAGGATCGCGGTGGTCCGGGTCAGCAGGTTGGCCGTGCCGCGCGCCGACATCATGCCGCCGCCAGCCCCACCGCTGCTGCCGATGCCAAGGCCGCCGCCTTCTGATTTCTGTACCAGCACCACACCGATCAGCGAAACTGCGATCAGCAGGTGCACGATCAGAACCACTGCTTCCATGGTCCGGAAACCTTCTCTTCTGAAAACCGATGCTCAAAAACCGATAGGCGCGCCAGCCGCCCCTTTCGGATGGGCATGGCACGCCTTCGAGCGATATTTACTAACTCGTCACGAGTTTCGCTAGCGGCAAGTTTCCGCGATGCCCCAAAAATCATCGGCGGCGAGGCTGGCGCCGCCGACCAGGGCGCCGTCGACATTGTCCACCGACAGCAGTTCCGCCGCATTCGATGGCTTGACCGAACCGCCGTAGAGGATGCGGGCCTGTCCGGGATTCTCGATCCGGCCGTCGATTGCCTTGCGGATATGGGCGTGGACCTCAGCGACGTCGGCCGACGTCGGCGTCTTGCCGGTCCCGATCGCCCAGACCGGCTCATACGCGATGACCGTGTTGGCAGCGGTGGCGCCGGCCGGGATCGAGCCCGCGACCTGGGTCCCGACGACATCGAGCGCCTTGCCGGCCTCGCGCTGCTCCAGCGTCTCACCGACGCAGACGATCGCGATCAGACCGGCTTGGTGCGCGGCGGATGCCTTGGCCGAAACCAGCGCGTCGTCCTCCCCGTGGTTCTGGCGGCGCTCGGAATGGCCGACGATGACGTGGGTGCTGCCCGAATCGGCCAGCATTGCGGCGCTGATGTCGCCGGTATGGGCGCCCGACTTCGACACGTGGCAGTCCTGGCCGCCGACAGCTAGAGGGGTGCCGGCCACGGCTTCCGCGACCGAATGGACGAGAGTCGCCGGCGGGCAGATGAGCATGTCGAACTTCACCGGGCCGGCGGCGCCGAGCCGTCCCGCCAGATCCTTCGCCAGTTCCAGCCCGGCGGCGCGGAGGCCGTTCATCTTCCAGTTTCCGGCTATCAGCTTGCGGCGCTCGGGCATGGGCTCCATCTCGATCTTCAATTGCGGTGTACGCGATGGGGACTGTTTAGCAAGTGCGGGCGGTAATTTCCACATTATGGGCGCGTCGCGCGGGTGGTAAATCGTCTGTTGCCGCTGTCCGGGCCGGCACCTATGATGCCGCGCCGTCGGGGGAGTCGTCCCCGGCACGGTAATTTTTTGGCGCCGGATCGACCGGCCTCCCGCTTTCAAGACGTTGGAACATGCTTCAAGCCCTGCGCAGCACCGTCGGTTCCTGGATCGTGAAGATCCTGTTCGTCCTCCTGATCCTCAGCTTCGGGGTCTGGGGCATCGGCGACATCTTCCGTGGCCGGACCGACACGACGGCGGCTCAGGTCGGTGACGTGAAGATTTCGACGGTCGAGCTGGACAACGCCTTCCGCCAGGAAGTGAATCGCCTGCGCCAGATGCTGGGCGGCCAGATCGACGCGGAGCAGGCAAAGGCGCTGGGGCTTGTGAACCAGACGCTGGACCAGCTCATCCAGCGGCACCTGCTGACGCTGGCGGCTGACGACGCCGGGCTGCGGGTCGGCGATCCCCTGGTGCTCGGCCAACTCAGGGCGGAACCGGCCTTCCGCAACCAGCTCGGCCAGTTCGACCCGGAGCAGTTCCGGCGCGTGCTGGCAGCCAATCAGCTGACCGAGGACGGCTACGTCCAATTGCTCCGCACCGAGATCAAGCGGACCCAACTGGTCGGTGCGGTCGCCGCCGGTGCGCAGGCGCCCGGCGCATTGGTGGACGCCCTGTTCCGCCGTCAGGCCGAGCGGCGAATCGCGGAGACGGTCCTGGTGCCGAACGCCGCCATGGGCGATGTCGGAACGCCGGACGATGCCGCGCTGACCGCCTTCCATCAGGAAAAGGCCGTGCGGTTCACCGCACCCGAATTCCGCAAGCTGACCGTTGGCAAGCTGGCGGTCGAGGATATCGCCAGGGACATAACCGTCTCCGACGAGGACCTTCACGCCGCCTACGATGCCCGTGCCGCCGAGTTCCAGACGCCGGAACGACGGACAGTCGACCAAGTGCTGGTGGCGGATGAAGCGGCCGCCCGCAAGATCGAGTCGTCGCTCGCCCAGGGGCAGAGCCTGGAGGAAGCGGCTTCGGCCGCCGGGGCCGAGGTCCTGACGCTCAACAGTCTGGCGCGGGAAGACCTCCTGCCGGAGCTTACCGAACCGGTCTTCAGCCTACAGCAGGGCGGCATCAGCGCCCCGGTCCAGAGCCCGCTGGGCTGGCACGTCGTGCGAGTCAGCGGTATCGAAGCCGGCAGCACCCAGGCCTTCGAGCAGGTACGGGACACAGTGCTGGCCGACGTCAAGCGCGACCGCGCCATGGATACAGTGTTCGAATCGGCCAACAAGGTCGAGGACGCGCTTGCCGGCGGAGCTACCATCGAGGATGTCGCCCAGCGCTTCGGCCTGCGGCTGATCGAGGTGCCGGCGATCGACGCCAATGGCCGCAAGCCGGACGGCGGCGTCGTGGAAGGGCTCCCCGCAGCGCAGCAGGTCGCCCAGGCCGCTTTCGGTTTGCAGCAGGGCGCCGCCACCACCCTGACGGAGACGCCGGACGGCGATTATTTCATCGCGCGGGTCGATGCCATCACTCCCGCGACGCTTCGTCCGCTCGAGTCCATCCGTGCCGAAGTCGTCGCCGCGTGGCAGGCCGATCAGCGCGCACAGCGCGCCACCAAAAAGGCCGGCGAGGTCGAGGAGCGGCTGAAGGCCGGCAGCACGCCGCAGGACATCGCGGCGAGCGTTCCCGGTGCCGTTGCAGGCGTAACGCCTGCCCTGACGCGTGCCGGCCGCGAGAACGGCGGACTTCCGCCCGGACTGGTGCAGCGCCTGTTCGAGATGAAGCAGGGCGAGGTGGCGACGGCGCCGACCCAGGACGGACAGATCGTCGTTCGCCTGAAGGAGATCCAGGGCGCCGATCCGGCAAGTGCCGGCGCACAGGTGGCGCAGGTACGCCAGGGCGTCCAGCAGGCGATTGCGGGCGACCTTCTGGCCCAGTTCACCGAGGCACTTCGCCAGCGCTATCCGGTGTCGATCCACCAAAATACCATCGACACAATGTTCCAGCGGAACTGACCGATCATGAAGGCGCTCCCTGCCCGCTCCGGCTTCGGCGAAACCTATGCGGCGGGCAAGCCGCAGGTCGTCTGGAACACCCTTGTCAGCGATCTGGAAACCCCGGTTTCCGCGATGATCAAGCTGGCGGACGGCCAGTCCAACTGCTTCCTGCTGGAGTCGGTGACCGGCGGCGAGGTCCGTGGCCGCTACTCCTTCATCGGCCTGAAGCCGGATCTGATCTGGCGCTGCAACCGCGACAAGGTCGAGATCAACCGGCGTGCCCGCGTCGATGCGGACGCGTTCGAGCCCAGCAGCGAACCGCCGCTTCAGGCCTTGCGTTCGCTGCTGGCGGAAAGCCGGATCGATCTGCCGGAGGAACTGCCGCCGATGGCCGCCGGGCTGTTCGGCTATCTCGGCTACGACATGGTGCGGCTGATCGAGCGCCTGCCGGACGAAAACCCGGACATGCTGGGAATTCCCGACGCCATCCTGATGCGGCCTACCATCATCGCGGTGTTCGACGGCATCCAGAACCAGATCACGCTGGTGACCCCGGTCTGGCCGACAGCCGGCATGGATGCGGATTCGGCCTACGATCTGGCGCTGGAACGGCTGGGCGACGCGATCTCCGATCTGGAGCGCAACCTGCCCTACCGGCGCGAGGCGGCCAATGTGGTCCGCTCGCTGCCGGAGCCGGTGTCCAACACGACCCGCGAGGAATATCACGCGATCGTGGAGCGGGCCAAGGAGTACATCCGGGCCGGCGACATCTTCCAGGTCGTTCCGTCCCATCGCCTCAGCGTACCTTTCGAATTGCCGCCTTTCAGCCTCTACCGGGCGCTCCGCCGGCTGAATCCCTCGCCTTTCCTGCTGTATCTGGACTTCGGCGACGGCCTCAGCATCGTCGGCTCAAGCCCGGAGATCCTTGTGCGGCTGCGCGACGGCAAGGTGACGATCCGTCCGATCGCCGGGACGCGGAAGCGCGGCGCCAATCCTGAAGAGGACAAGGCGCTGGCCGCCGACCTGCTGTCCGACCCCAAGGAGTTGTCCGAGCATCTGATGCTGCTGGACCTTGGCCGCAACGACGTGGGCCGCGTCGCCCAGATCGGCAGCGTGACGGTGACCGAGCGCATGGTGATCGAGTACTACTCCCACGTCATGCA
>DASQKT010000246.1:0-2603 GCA_035630415.1 Skermanella sp. | reverse complement strand
ACTTCCCTGAGCGGCTTTGGGTGTGGATCGGACACGACGAACCGGGCCGTCAAAAATCCTGACAGCCCGTTATCCGCGCTGCTCGGCAACCTCATCCAGCCCGCAGGGGCCTGAAGAACTCCCGGACCTCATGGGCCAGTTCGTCGGGGTGTTCCATCGCCGCGAAGTGTCCGCCATGGTCCATCACGCTCCAGCGGCGGATGTCCTTATAGGTGCGCTCCGCCAGGGAGCGCGGTGGGCGGAGGATTTCACGTGGGAACTCGCAGTAGCCCATCGGCACGTCCACGGTGCCGCCCGGCGGGATCGGCCAAGGGCGGTGCATCCGTGAATAATACGGCCAGAACGACGACCCGATAGCGCCGGTAAACCAGTACAGGCCGATATTGGCCAGCAACTCGTCCTTGGTGAAGACGGACTCGACGTCGCCGCCGCAGTCCGACCAGATCCGGAACTTCTCGGCAATCCAGGCGGCAAGCCCCGCCGGAGAGTCGGTCAGCCCATAGGCTAGCGTCTGCGGGCGCGTGCCCTGGATAGACTGGTAGCCGGTCTCCTCCTTCAGGAAGACCGCCATCTCTTCGAAATACCGTTTCTCCTCAGCGTTGGGATTGGCAAACGCCGCCGGGTCGCGCGGCAGCGGCATCAGGTTGAGATGGATGCCGGCGACGTGTTCGGGATGCGCAAAGGCCAGCCGCCCGGATACGAACGATCCCCAGTCACCCCCCTGCGCGCCGAAACGGTCGTAGCCAAGCACGCCGGTCATCAGTTCCGCGAAGCAGTCGGCGATTTCCTCGACCCCCAGCCGAGCTTGACCGGGTTTGAACGACAAGCCGAAGCCTGGAAGCGACGGCGCCACCACGGTAAAGGCATCCGCCGGATCGCCGCCGAAGCTTGCCGGATCGGTCAGATGCGGAATCAGTTCCAGGAACTCGAACACCGAGCCCGGCCAGCCATGCGACAGCAGCAGCGGAAGCGGGTTTTCACCCTTACCCGGAACGTGAAGGAAGTGAACGTCGATCCCGCTCAACGGCACCTTGTACTGCGGGAAGGCGTTCAGTCGAGCTTCCTGCGCCCGCCAATCGAAGCTGTCTTTCCAGTAGGCCACGAACTCCCGCATCCAGCCCAGGTCGGTTCCATAGGCCCAGGGTTCCCCCGGTGCCTGATCTGGAAATCGGGTCAGGCGCAGGCGGTCGCGGAGGTCGGCGATCGCTTCGTCCGATATGGCGAGGGTGAAGGGTTCTGGTGTGGCGCTCATGTTCCCATTCTTTTGTTGTTAAATGAGACGTTCGACCATCCGACCAGCCGTCGGACGACACTATTACAACGTTTTAACCGAACAACGTGGTCCATGCGCTGTTGGCCTTTCGAGAGTTCATAGCAACACAGGGTACGAACGATGGCCCAGACGGTCGGCGATTTCTTTTGGCAGCGCTTGTATGACTGGGGTGTGCGGCGCGTATACGGTTACCCTGGTGACGGCATCAACGGTCTGCTCGGCGCGCTCGACCGCTTCGACGGCAAGATCGAATTCATTCAGGCGCGGCACGAGGAAATGGCCGCTTTCAAGGCCTCCGCCCACGCCAAGTTCACGGGCGAACTCGGCGTCTGCCTCGCCACGTCAGGCCCCGGCGCTTCGCACCTGATCACCGGTCTGTACGATGCACGGCTGGACCATATGCCGGTGCTCGCCATTGCCGGGCAACAGGCACGGACGGCGGTCGGCTCCCACTATCAGCAGGAGCTGGATCTTGTCAGCATGTTCAAGGACGTGGCCGGCGCCTTCGTGCAGCAGGCCATGGTTCCGGGGCAGGTTCGCCATCTGATCGACCGGGCCGTCCGCATCGCGGTGTCGGAGCGGCGCGTCACGGCGCTGGTTCTCCCCAATGATCTTCAGGATATGCCATACGAGGAACCGCCGCGCAAGCACGGTTCCGTGTTCTCCGGCGTCGGCTATCGCGTACCGAAAATCGTTCCGTATCAACAGGATCTCCAGGCGGCGGCCGATGTGCTGAACGCCGGCAAGAAGGTGGCGATCCTGGTCGGCGCCGGCGCGCTGCACGCGACGGACGAGGTGATCGCCGTGGCCGACAAGCTGGGCGCCGGCGCCGCCAAGGCGCTGCTCGGCAAGGCGGCGCTGCCGGACGCGCTGCCGTGGGTGACGGGTTCCATCGGCTTGCTGGGGACCAAGCCCAGCTACGACATGATGATGGAGTGCGACACGCTCCTGATGATCGGCTCCGGCTTTCCCTATTCGGAGTTCCTGCCCAAGGAAGGTCAGGCGCGCGGCGTTCAGATCGACATCAAGCCCGATATGCTGAGCATCCGTTATCCGATGGACGTCAACCTGACCGGCGACAGCGTCGAGACGCTGCGGGCACTGCTGCCCCTGCTTGAGCAGAGGACGGATCTGTCCTGGCGTCAGGAGATCGAACGGAACGTCGCCGAGTGGTGGGAGACGCTCGAGTCCAGGGCGATGCATTCGGCCGATCCGGTCAACCCGCAGCGCGTCACCTGGGAACTGTCGCCGCGTCTGCCGGACCGCGCGATCATCACCAGCGATTCCGGGTCCTGCGCTAACTGGTACGCCCGCGACCTGAAGATGCGGC
>DASQKT010000245.1:0-9064 GCA_035630415.1 Skermanella sp. | reverse complement strand
GCGAGATGGCGGAAGTAACGGACACTCTGGAACGGCGCGATGCCCTGCGGGCGATCGCCGCCACTCTGCGCGGCGATGGGATCGAGGTGGAATTCGACGTCGTGCCGGCCCGCTGGTCGATTGCCGGCGCGCATGAATTCGTCATTCCCGGCGCAGACCCAAAACGCCGACTCAAGGCCCGCTTCCGCGTCACAACCGGTCCGGTCGAGGATGTCGAGCAGGAACTGGCCGACCTGCTGGAAACGCCGGAAGGCATCGGACGGAATGAGATCAAGGCTTTCGCCAAGCGGGTGAAGGCCGCCGTCAAGGGGTCCGATCAGATCCAGGAGGCGACGGACCGAATCGACATCTGGGTCGAGTCGGTCGCCGAACGCGCGGCGGCTTTCGGCCAGAGTTGGCGTCCCCAGGCCTTCTCCGACGACCTTGCCCGCGTGCTGGGATTCGGCGGACGCACCCCGCGCCTGGAAACGCTGCTCGACGCCGTCGAGGAAGCGTTCCGCACGGCGGCGGCCCGAATCGGCGTCCGCGTTCGCCGCAACCTGCTGGAAACGGCGTCCGGCCTTGGCGTCTATCTCGATAGCTTCGCCGCCGCCCGCGCAATGATCCGCAAGCTCCGGCTGTTCGTCGGTCCGACCAATTCGGGCAAGACCCACGCCGCGATGGACCGTCTGGCGGAAGGCCGCAGCGGCGCCTATCTTGCGCCGCTTCGCCTGCTGGCCCTGGAAGGCCAGGAAGCCATCGAGACCCGCGGCCAGATGTGCAGCCTTATCACGGGCGAGGAGCGCGACGTACGCCCCGGCGCCGCCTTCGTTTCCTCGACCATCGAGATGGCGAACACCAACCGCGTGATGGACGCCTGCGTGATCGACGAGATCCAGATGATCGGCGACCACGACCGGGGCTGGGCCTGGACGGCCGCCGTCGCCGGCATGGCCGCGTCCGAGATCATCATGACCGGCTCCGCCGACGCGATCCCCTATGTCCAGCGCCTCGCCGCCGCGACCGGGGAGGAGCTTGAGATCGTCGAGTTCACCCGCAAATCGCCGCTCCGAGTCCAGGAAGGGGGCGTCGCGATGAGCGAGATCCGCCGGGCCGACGCGCTGATCGCGTTCTCCCGCCGCGACGTGCTGGGACTTCGTGCCCAGCTCCTCCAGCAGGGCCACTCGGTCGCGGTGATCTACGGTGCCCTGTCGCCGGAAGTGCGCCGGGCGGAAGCCCGCCGCTTCCGCGAGGGTCAGGCCGACGTGCTGGTCGCGACCGACGCAATCGGCATGGGCCTCAACCTGCCGATCGCCCGCATCATCCTGTCCACCACCCGCAAGTTCGACGGCCGGGAGGAGCGCGAGCTTCTGCCGCCGGAAGTCCGCCAGATCGGCGGCCGGGCAGGGCGCTTCGGTATGCACGAGGAAGGCCGCGTCGCCGTGCTGGAAGGGGAGAACATCAACCCCGTCCGCCGCGCGCTGACCTCCAAGCCGGTCGATCCGGAAGATCCCCGTCCGTGGATCTCGCCGGCGACCTCGCACGTCAAGGCCATCGCCCAGGAGCTTGGCACCAACAGCCTCGCCCGCGTCCTGCGGACGGCGGGGCAGGAGTTGCTGCGCGCCCACCAGACCTTCCGCATGACCGATCTGGAAGGCCGCATCCAGGCGGCCCTGGCGGTCGATCACGCCAAGCTGCCGCTGGAGACCCGCGACCTGCTGTCCCGCTGCCCGATCGACGTCCGCGATCCCAACCAGTTGCGGCTGCTGCGCATGTGGGCGGTCAACCAGGGCAAGGGCCTGCCCAACCCCAGCCCCGGCACCGCCGGGCGCTTCACCCACGAAACCGGTACCGACGTGGAACTCGAAGCGTCGGAAAAGGCGGTCAAGGACCTGACCGCCTATGCGTGGCTGGCCTACCGCTTCCCCGAAGCCTATCCGGAAATGGACCTTTGCCTGGAGCGCCGGCAGGAGTTGAACGCCTTCATCGAGCGGACGCTGTCCGCCCGCAGCCTGCCGCGCGCCTGTCCGTCCTGCGGCGCCACGCTGAAGGCCAACCACCGCTTCAAGATTTGCGACGCCTGCCACACGGTCCGCAAGGAGGAGCGCGCCAACGGCACCAACCCCGGCCGTCCGCCCCACCGCTTCCATCAGGCCCGGCGCGGCCCGCCGCCGCCCAAGCGCGGAGGCAAGCCGAAGCCTGCGAAGCCGGCGCCGTCACCGCGCTGAGGCGGTGCGGGTCGCCAGCCAGATCCCCGTCGCAATCAGGGCGATGCCTGCGATGTGGAACAGGTGAAGCGTTTCGCCCAGGAACAGGACGGCGGCCAGACTGCCGAACACCGGCACCAGATGGATGCACAGCCCGGCCCGGTTCGGCCCTGCCACCGCGACCAGTCGGTTGAAGCACAGATAGGCCAGGATCGACGGGAACAGCGCCACATAGACGGTGGCGCCCAGCGCCATCGCGGTCGGCCGGAACGGGTGGCCGTTCCAGCTCTCCATCAGGTAGAACGGCAGGATCATCGACGCGCCGAGCGCGAAGGTCACGAACAGGAAGCTGAAGGGGTGGACGGACGGTCGCCGTCGCATCAGTGCCGTGTAACCCGCGTAGCAGATGACGGCGGCGAAGATCCACAGGTCGCCGGGGTTGAACTCAAACCGGGCCAGCGTACCCGGATCGCCCTTGGAGATCAGCGTCATCGCCCCGACCAGCGACAAGGCGATGCCGGCGCCCTGCACCCAGGAAATCCTGTCGCGGAACATCAGGAACGTCATCAGCACGATCAGCGGCGGGATGCCCGACTGCATCATGACGGAACTCAGCACCGACGTGCTGTTCAGCCCGATATAGACGAAGGTGTTGAACACGCCGATGCCCAGCATCGCCAGGACGACGGTGATCTTCCAGTTCCGCCGCAGTATTTCCGCATCCACCCTCAGGTACCGCCACGCGAAGGGCAGTATCAGCACAGCACCCAGGGTCCAGCGCCAGAACGCCAGCCCGACGGGAGGAACCGTGCCCGCCACCGTCCGTCCGACGATGGCGTTGCTGGCCCAGAACAGCGGCGGCAGCATCAGCAGCAGCCAGACCTGATCGAAGAAACGTCGGTTCGAAGACAAGATCGCAGACACTTTACCGTATCGGGAAATTCGTTCTATTCGGCCACCACGCTGCCGGCACTGGCGCGCGGCTGTGCCACCATCAGGAAACTGATGGAGCACAGAAAGATCGCGGCCCCGAAAGCCGCCGTGGCGGCCAGCACCACCGCGAAACCGCCCTGCCCATGCAGGAGCGCTATCAGTGGCACCGCGAAGCCGCTCGTGGTGAAGCCCAGGAAGTAGCGGACGCTGAAGGCGGTCGCCCGGTGTTCGGCAGGCACATACCGCGCCACCATGGCGTCGTTGACCACCACCTGCCCGTAGATCGCGGCCATCGCCATGACCAGCCCGGCCAGCATCGGCACTCCCGTCGTCATCGCCGCCAGCCCCAGCCCCATCGGCTGAAGGATCGAGATCCCGACGAAGATCGACGGCAGGCTGAAGCGATCGACCATACGCCCCATGGCAAGCTGCATCAGCGCGCCGAACACGAAGACCACCGTGGCCAGCGATCCCGTCAAGGCCAGCGGCAGCGCCAGCCCGAGCCGTTCGTCGATGACCTTGGGCAGCGAGATCGTCGTCACGTTGAAGGTCATGCCGCCCGCGACGATGGCGAGCGCGAAGATGCCCATCAACACCATCGGTCGCGACACGGGGATGACTCCGGCGGAACCCTTCCGCTGGGCATTCCCTTCGCCATCCTCCGGGACCAGCGCCAGGAACGCCGCGCCCACTGCAAGGCAGACCAATCCCGGAACCGCGAAGGCGGCCTGCCAGCCCAGCGTCGCCGCGACGACGGCGGTGACGCCTGAAGCCGACGCGGCCCCCAGATTGCCCCAAACCCCGTTCCAGCCGAGGTCGCGCCCAAGCTGCCGGGCATGGGTCACCAGCATCGCGCCGCCGATCGGATGGTAGATCGCCGAGAATACCCCGAGCACGAAAAGCCAGACCGCAAAGCCGGTTTCCGTCGCCGTCATCGAGATGCCCAGGCACGCCACCCCGCAGCCGCCGAAGAAAGCCGCCAGCAGGTTGCGCCGGCCCAATCGCTTGGACAGCCAGCCCATCGGCAGGGAGAACAGCCCGAAGGCGACGAAGGCTCCGGTAGCCAGCCCGATCAGCGCGCCGTAGTCCAATCCCCGCTCCGCCGCGATCGCGATGACCGCCGTCGGGTAAATCAGCAGCACGAAATGATCGAGCGCGTGGGCGATGTTGACGAAGGCGACGGTCCGCCGGGAGAGGGTATCGGGATGCATGGCACCGGTCCTGAGCAAGGCTCAACGACCTTATCATCGATGGAGCGGCTGCATATGCCTGGAAATCGGGCAGCAGCAATGCCGTAAGTATGTCACCCTCCGCTGATCGCGGTCAGAACGACCATCTCGTCCCCCGGTTCCAGCCGTGTCTCCAGATCAGAGCGTTCGCCTCGGACGAAGACGTTCATGTGACGCCGGATGCAAGGCGTCGTGTCGCAGATGCGGTCGCGCATCCCCGGCCAGCGCCTGTCCAGCGCGTCGATTGCGTCGCCGACCGTCGCGACCGAAGCTGGGATCTCGACTTGCCGGGTTGCTTCCGGGAATAGCCTGACCAAGGCGGCCGGAAGCTTCACCACGACTGGCCGGGATGCTGGGTCTTCCGCCATTGTGGTCAGGCCTCGACCACCATCGTTTCGACCGAAAGCACCGTCGGCAGGTGCTGGGCGACGCAGGTCCAACTGTCGCCCTCGTCGGCGCTGGCGTACAGTGAACCGGTGCTGGTGCCGAAATAGACCCCGGCGGGTTCGAGTCGGTCGGTCGCCATGGCTTGGCGCAGCACGCCGAAATAGGTGTTGCCCTGCGGCAGGCCGTCTCGCAGGTCTTCCCAGGTCTCGCCACCGTCCCGCGTCCTCCAGACCGCCGCCTTGCCGTCAGGGACATAGCGGCCTGCCGAGTCGCCGTTGAGCGGCAGCAGGTAAAGCGTCGAGGGATCGCGCGGATGGGCCGCCGCCGGAAAGCCGAAACTTGAGGGCAGGCCCGCTTCGATGCTTGTCCACTGCCGTCCGCCGTCGTCGCTGCGGTACATGCCACAGTGGTTCTGCTGATACAGCCGGTCCGGCATGCCGGGAGCCATGACGAGGCAATGAACGCACTGGCCGAACTCGGGGTATCGCTGGTCCTCCGGCATGAAGTCGGCCCTGGTGCCCCGATTGCGGGTCTCCCAGGTCTCGCCGCCGTCGGCCGTGTGGAACACGCCGGCGGCGGAGATGCCGACCCAAAGACGCTTGTCGTCTTCGGGATGCGGCAGCAGCGAGTGAAGGATGAGCCCGGCTCCGCCCGGATTCCAATGGGGCCGCGACGGGTGGTTTTGCAGTCCGGCAAGGTGGTTCCAGGTCTCGCCGCCGTCGTCGCTGCGGAACAGCCCCGCCGGATCGACGCCGGCGTAAAGGCTCGCGCCGCTCTTCGCCAGGCTCCAGACCGCCTTGATCGGCGTCTCTCCCTCCGGGTAGGCCAAGCCAGCGCTCGAATGCGTCCAGGTCGTTCCCAGATCGTCCGATTTCCAGACGGCGGGACCGAACCACTCGCTGCCGCCGCCGGCAAGGATCGTTCCCGTGGCAGGATCGGCAATCACATGGTTCATCGGCCATGTCTCGCAGTAGGGGCCGCGAAGCTCCCATGACTTCCGCGCCGCATCGCTTTCCAGGACGAATGCGCCCTTCTTCGTTCCAACGAGTATGAGGACTTTGTTCGTCATCGACGCCTCCCCTGAATTCGACAGTGGGACCGGAGGCGCTGGCGATCCCGATCGGGACGGATGCGGCGGCACCGGCAAAGGACTGGACAATTAAGTTGATATCAACATTATTAAGGCATGTCAAAGCATGAAGAGACATCCGTCCCCTACGAGGTAACGATCAAGGTCCGTGACACGTGCCTGTGCCTGCATGTCCAGCGGGCCGCCCGCGCGGTGGCGCGTCGGTTCGATATCGCTCTGCGCCCGCTGGGCCTGACCAACGGCCAGTTTTCCCTGCTGATGTCGCTCAACCGGCCCAAGCCGCCCGGCATGGCGAGCGTCGCGGCCTTGCTGGCGATGGACCGCACGACGTTGACCGCAAACCTGAAGCCGCTGGAGCGGCGCGGTCTCGTCACCGTGTCGGTCGATGAGAAGGACAGGCGCAGCCGCCTGATGACGCTGACTCCCGCCGGCCACGCGCTGCTTGCCTCGGCCGTTCCGGTGTGGGAGAGGACGCACGAGGATATCGACCGGCTGATAACCGGCTCCGATCCAGAGACGTTCCGCGCCGACTTGCGGGCGCTATCCTGACGCACCCGTTACGAAGCACGCTTGTAGAACTTGTCGAAGGGAGGCTTGTCGAGCGGTGACTTGGTTGCGAGGTTGGGGCAGTGCGCCGCTATAACGTCGAAGGTGACGCCAAGCATCTCTTGATTGATATGACGGCGGGACAACACGTAAAGCAGTTCAGGATGCCAGACCAGCGGATGGACCTTCAGAATCGTTTCCGAGGCGAACCTCAGTGCTGCAAGCTCCTGAAGTTTGCTGGAGAGCTTCAAGGCTCTCAAATCTTCAGGGGCGAGCGAAGAGGTATCGACATGAACAATTCGATACCTGGAGAGCCGGAATACGAGAATTCCTGCAAGCTTGCCAATTGAAAGGCCATCGAATTTGCCAGGGCCGCCGGATTTCGAGGTTAAGGAGATCCGGCGTGTCACCATGATTACCAAGTCCTTGCGGGCCTCGCTCAGTGCAAGCGCCAATTCATTAGCAGAGACATTGATAATGGAAAGCGGTAAGCGGTTCTCTTTGGCTATCGATAGCACAGCCTCGCAATATGCAGACGCAAGATCATTTTGGATGCTATGCGGCAGCAAATCGACATCGGGGATCAATCGAACTCTACCGCATATTGATAGAGAGGTTCCCAATTTGTCTTTTCGGTAACTCGGTTGTTGATAATCGCCGAGATATCTTCTGCTGTGCAGATACCTGAATTGACATGGACCTCTGAAGACGCAGATCTTCTGGCGGCTTTTAATTCTTCAATGAACTGAGCTTTGTTCTTTTCGATTTCGGCTAAGTTCATTGATCGTGATCGTCCAATAGATGGCAGGATATACCTATTTCGATAAGAGCGATAGCACTGTGGCAGCGAAATCGTCAACAATTTATGTAGCTTTTTGCGCCGCGCTTCGCTGGCTTGGCCGACCCCTCAGTAAATGACGTCGGTGAAGTAAAGCCCGTCCGGCGGCGCCGTCGGGCCGCCCTTGGACCGGTCGCGCGCTTCCAGCGCCTGCCGCACGCGCTCCACCGACCAGCGGCCCTCACCGACTTGGACCAGGGTGCCGGTGATGTTGCGGATCTGGTGGTGCAGGAAGGACCTTGCCCGTGCCGTGATCCGGATCTCGTCGCCGGTGCGGACGACGGTCAGCACGTCCAGCGTCTTTACCGGCGAGTTCGCCTGACACATGCTGGCGCGGAACGTCGTGAAGTCATGGCGGCCGATCAGCACGCGGGCGGCTTCGTTCATCACTTCCGCATCCAGCAGGCGGCCGGTCTGCCATGCCCGGCCCCGGTCCAGCGCCAGCGGCGTCCGGCGGTTGATGATGCGGTAGATATAGCCGCGCTCGCGTGCGGAAACTCTGGCGTGGAAGTCCTGCGATACCGCTTCCGCCTTCAGCACGGTGATGCGGGCTGGACGCATGTGGTGGTTCAGCCCGTCGCGGACCGCGCGCTCCGACAGGTCTTTCTCCACGTCGAAATGGGCGACCTGTCCCAGCGCGTGGACTCCCGCATCGGTGCGGCCGGCGCCGTGGACGCGGACGGTCTCGCCGGCCAGACGTTCGACCGCCTCTTCCAGCGATTGCTGGACGGAAGGGCCGTTGTCCTGCCGCTGCCAGCCGACGAAGTCGCTGCCGTCATACTCGACGGTCAGTTTCCACCGGTTCATGACGCAGCCAGCACGCTTCCGACAGCCACGTTGAAGCCGCGCAGGAACGCAGCGCCATCGACCGCCGCCTTGCCCGGCCGCTGGACGCGGGTCAGCCTGACAGCACCTTCGGCGCAGGCGACGGTGAGGTCGGCGTCCAGCAGGGTTCCCGGTGCGGCGCCCGGAGTCCCCGTAGCCAGCTCCGCCTTCAGCACCTTGATCCGCTCACGCCCCAAGTCGAACCAGACGCCCGGCCACGGGTTCAACGCGCGGACCTGCCGCTCGATGAAATCAGCGGGCTGGTTCCAGTCCAGCCTTCCGTCGTCGCGGCTCAGCTTGGCGGCATAGGTGACGCCTTCAGCAGGCTGCGGCTCCGCCGTCAGCCGGCCTTCGGCCAGACCGTCGAGAGCTTGCACGATCAGCCCGGCGCCCAATTCCGCCAGCGCATCGTGCAGGCTTCCGGCCGTCGTCTCCGCCGTGATCGGCACGGTGCCCTTCAGCAGCATGGCGCCGGTATCCAGCCCGGCGTCCATCTGCATGATCGTGACGCCTGTCTCGGCATCGCCCGCCAGGATCGAGCGCTGGATCGGTGCGGCGCCACGCCAGCGCGGCAGCAGGGAGGCGTGGATGTTCAGGCAGCCCATGCGGGGTGCGTCCAGGATCGGCTGCGGCAGGATCAGTCCGTAGGCGGCCACGACGGCGCAATCCAGATCGAGCGCCGCGAACTCCGCCTGGGCCTCGGCGTTGCGTAGCGACTTCGGCGTCCGGACGGGAATACCCCGCTCTTCCGCCAGCACGTGGACTGGCGAGCGCTGCACCTGATGCCCGCGCCCGGCGGGGCGGGGCGGCTGGCTGTAGACGCAGGCCACTTCATGGCCGGCGTCGATCAGCGCCCGCAGGCTGGATGCCGCGAAATCGGGCGTGCCCATGAAGGCGAGGCGGAGACGGCTCATGCCAGACACTCTCAAATAACTTGACCGTATCGGTAAATATCAGCCGATTGGCTTCTGGAGAACGGCGACCATGCGCCACGCCTGTTCCGGATCGTCGATCGCAACGTCCATGTCCA
>DASQKT010000244.1:0-4611 GCA_035630415.1 Skermanella sp. | reverse complement strand
CCAGTTCATGACCAACGGCACGCTGCTGAAGCCGCTCAACCTGACCAACCTGATCCTTCAGAACAGCTACATCATCATCATGGCGCTGGGCATGCTGCTGGTGATCGTGGCGGGCCACATCGACCTGTCGGTCGGATCGGTGGTCGGTTTCATCGGGGCGCTTGCCGCCGTCATGATGGTCCAGTTCAAGATCCATTACATCCCGACGACGATCATCTGCCTGGCGATCGGCGGCCTGATCGGGGCGGCTCAAGGCTATTGGGTGGCCTTCTTCAAGATACCGTCGTTTATCGTGACCCTTGCCGGCATGCTTGTCTTCAAGGGCCTCAGTCTCGCCCTGCTGGCCGGGCAGTCGGTCGGCCCGTTCCCGCCGGAGTTCCAGAAGCTTAGCTCAGGCTTCATCCCCGACATCTTCGGTGGCATGGCGCTGGACGGCTCGACGACGGTCCACGTCACCTCCGTCCTGCTCGGCATCGCCGTTCCGCTGATCCTGATCGGCCTGAACTACCGCAACCGCCTGAACCGGCAGAAGCACGGAGTCGAGGAAGAGCCGCTGCTGTTCTTTGCTGCGAAGAACGCGGTCATCGCCCTGGTCGTGATGTATCTGGGATTCCTGCTGGCATCCTACAAAGGGCTGCCCAACGTCCTGATCGTCATGGCGACGCTGATCATGCTCTACACCTTCGTCACGATGCGGACGACGATCGGACGGCGGATCTACGCGATCGGCGGCAACGAGAAGGCGGCGAAGCTGTCCGGCATCAACACCGAGCGCGTCACCTTCTACACCTTCATCAACATGGGCGTGCTGGCAGCACTCGCCGGCCTGATCTTCGCAGCCCGCCTCAACACGGCGACACCTAAGGCGGGCGTGTCGTTCGAACTGGACGTGATCGCGGCCTGCTTCATCGGCGGCGCTTCCGCATCCGGCGGCGTCGGCCGGGTGACCGGCGCCGTGATCGGCGCCTTCATCATGGGCGTGATGAACAACGGCATGTCGATCATCGGCGTCGGCATCGACTGGCAGCAGGTCATCAAGGGCTTGGTGCTGCTCGCCGCCGTGTTCCTCGACGTCTACTACAAGAACAAGGCGTAGGCCTGCTGGAGAGCCTCAGTGCTGCGCGCTGAGGCTCTCCAGCAGGCCTTTCAACTGCTCATATTGCTGCCCCTGAAGCCGCTCCAGCAGCCGGCTTTGCTGATCGATGGCGATTCCCCGTATCCGCTCATAGGTCGCCTTGCCCTGCGGGGTCATGAAGATCAGGATGCGCCGCCGGTCCTTGGCATCGGGCGAGCGATAAACCAGCGAGTTGGTCACCATCCGGTCCACGATCTTGGTCAGCGTCGGCCCTTCGACCAGGACGATGTTCGCCAGATCACCCATCGGAAGCCCGGCGCCGTCGGCGAGCGCCGTCAGGATGCGCATCTGCTCGATCGGAATGCCTTCCGCCCGCAATTGCTCGGCCAACTCTTCCTCAAGACGGCGGTTCACGCTGGCGATCAGATAAGCCAACTGGTCCTGCATTCTCGTGGACACGATATTCGCCCCCGCCAATCTCTCGACTTTCAATATCTGTACTTTCCATCAGCACGATATCCGGTGTCGAGCGGGTATTTGGGCCATGAAGATCAAGTCCAGATTGCCGCCAGTTATGGAACCCTCGCCATCTTCTGAGCTTCATCCCCTGGATTGCCGCCCTGCGGAAACCACATCATGGGACAAACCCGGACCATGCCTGTTACCATGGTATTCCGGTGAATGCATATTCACGGCAATTAAGGGAGGATACAACATGTCAGTTGATGTAAAATACACCGCCGAAGCTACTGCGACCGGCGGCCGTGATGGCCGCGCTTCCACCACCGACGGCACGTTCGACGTCAAGCTTGCAACCCCGAAGGAACTCGGCGGAGCCGGCGGCGAAGGCAACAACCCCGAGCAGCTTTTCGCGGCCGGCTATGCCGCCTGCTTCATCGGTGCCCTGAAGGCCGCCGGTGCGCAGGAGAAGGTCAAGGTTCCGGCCGACACTTCGATCACCGCGAATGTCGGCATCGGCCCGCGTTCGGAAGGCGGCTTCGGACTGGATGTCGCTTTGCGGATCTCGCTTCCGGGCATGGAAAAGGCGCAGGCAGAGGCTCTCGTCGAGAAGGCCCACCACATCTGCCCGTATTCCAACGCCACGCGCGGCAACGTCGACGTCCGACTGACTGTAGTCTGAGGTTTGGGTGTTGGGCTTCGGCCCAACACCTTTCTTCCGGCCAAAATTCAGTGCGGCACGCCGGCCTGGTCGGACCGCAGCGCTCGAACGAGCGAACTGGCGCCACTGGTGCGCAGCACCATGAACGGCTTGTCCAATCGCTGGCAGAGCCGTTTTACCCGCAGACAGGCGGAGTGGCTGATACAATCCAGCGGGCAGAACACCATGTCCGCCTGCGTAACCAAAGTCTCCAGGATCTTTGGCGCCTGTTCCAGACCGCCGTCATGGTGCAGCAGGCGACCCTGCCGCCGCTCGATCGCCGAGCGGATATGCGGCACCAGCGCCTGACGGCCTCCGACATAAAGCACGCATTGTCCCGCGACATCGACCATGGGCCGCTGAGCCGGGGTAGGGGTCTCGGCGCTTGGGTTCGGCCGTTCCGCCGGCACATCCATGTCCAGCAGTTGAAGCTGCTCCAATCGGGCTTCGGCCGCGCGGCGACGCTCCCGCTCCGCCGATACCCGCTGTTCGGCGCGTGCAAGCCGGGTCTTCAGCCTGACCGTTTCCCGGCTGTCCACGACAACGCTGGCAGTCGCCGGGCTGCTCGCCCGCAGGCGACACAACTCGGTTTCCAGCTCACAGATCCGCTTTTCCTTGGCGCGCTCCAGTTCCAGCTTGGCCGACAGGGCCGCGTCGCGGTGGCGGGTCAGTTCGGCAACCTGCTTCTCGGCTGTGGCAAGACGCTGGATGGCATTGCGGTTGTAACCGCCCAGCACGTGCGACAGCATGTGGACCTGACCGTAGACGCTGGTCACAAGTTCCGACGGTGCGCATCGCAGGCTGAGGACCGCCCAGTAGGCGCCGGCCACCCTGCCGTTGTCCATCGCCTTTTCCCACAAGGCTCCGATCGCGGCGGCATCGCCCGCTACCGCCGAGAAGCGCTTGATATCGACGGCGTGCTTGTCGTCCAGCATCTTGTGAAGCAGGCGGGTCAGCTTGCCTTCCGTCCCCGCTTCCCGGACGAAATAGCTATGGACGCAATAGTCCGTCGCATCGTCGGAGATCCGCATGCCGCCCTTGCGCGTCAGCTTGCGCAGGTCGTCCATGGACAGGCAGGTGCCGATGACCGAGCAATGGAGATGGGACGGGATCTCCCACAGCTTGCGGCGGCTCCTGGCCGACTTCGACAATACCGAGGGTTCGGCTTCGCACTGCTCGCACATACGACCTCACCAGAAAAGAGACGGCCGCATGATACCAGTCGCAAATGATAATGCAAATGATTCGCAATAACGCTTGCTACATCGTGTCATGTGAAAATATGTGAAAAACGGCTTGTGAATTTGAAGATTTGTGATAATTAGTCAGCCAAGCAAACATTCTGCCGTAAGCAAACAACCCCGGAGGGACCGTCGTGGCGTCAGTCAGCGCTTTCCACGTCTGCGTCGTCGGGCTTGGCTCCATGGGCATGGGGGCTGCGAAGTCCTGTGTCCGGGCCGGCCTTCAGACCTATGGTATCGACCTGAACGAAGCCGCCCGCGCCGAACTCAAACAGGCCGGCGCCGTGGAAGTCGCGCCCGATGCCGTCGGTTTCGCGGAAAAGCTCGACGCCGTCCTGCTGCTGGTCGTCAATGCGGCGCAGTGCAAGGCCGTCCTGTTCGGCGACAACGCCCTGGCGCCCAAGCTGAAGCCCGGTACTGCCGTGATGGTGTCGGCGACGATCTCCGCCGACGAAGCCCGCTCGATCGAAGCCGGCCTCACCGAACACGGCCTGCTGATGCTGGACGCCCCCGTGTCCGGCGGCGCCGCCAAGGCAGCGGCCGGCGACATGACCGTGATGGCGGCAGGCTCCGCCGAGACCTTCGCCAAGCTTCGCCCCTTGCTCGACGCCGTCGCCGGCAAGGTCTACGAGATCGGAACCGAGATAGGCCTTGGCGCTACCGTCAAGATCATCCACCAGCTTCTCGCCGGCGTCCATATCGCGGCCGGCGCGGAAGCGATGGCGCTGGCCGCCCGCGCCGGCATTCCGCTCGACCTGATGTACGATGTCGTCACCAACGCCGCCGGCAATTCCTGGATGTTCGAGAACCGGATGAAGCACGTGGTGGACGGCGACTACTCGCCGAAATCCGCAGTGGACATCTTCGTCAAGGACCTGGGGTTGGTGACGGAGACGGGCCGTACCCTGAAGTTCCCGCTGCCGCTGGCCTCCACCGCCTACACGATGTTCGCCAATGCCAGCAACGCCGGCTACGGCAAGCTGGACGACAGCGCCGTCATCAAGACCTTTGCCGGCATCGACCTTCCCGACCGGAGCAAGCCATGATGCGCCTTGGGATCATCGCCGACGACTTCACCGGAGCGACCGACATCGCGGGCTTCCTGGTCGCCAACGGCCTCAGCACGATCCAGCTCA
>DASQKT010000243.1:0-7584 GCA_035630415.1 Skermanella sp. | reverse complement strand
TGGACCGCATCTTCGTGTCGGAAGGGCTGGTGCTGTCGAACTACGATGTCGTCAAGACGGTCCTGACCAAGCGGGCATCGGACCATCTCCCGGTCCGCGCGACCGTAGCATTGAAGAACTGACGGAGTCGGTGGCCGTATCTTGAACGACCGCATCCGCCGCTTGAGTATGACCGCCGCCCGCTTCGCCCTGTCGGGAGCGCTGCTCTGGCTGCTGCTGAGCCGGACCGATGCCTCGGCCCTGATGACGCGCGTGGCGGCGATCGATCCGCGCTGGCTGGCCGCCGCCTTCGCGCTGACCGTCGTGCAGGTCGTCCTGATCTCGTGGCGCTGGGCCGTGATCATGGCGGGCTTGGACGCCTCCATCGGGACGATGCGGGCGCTGAGGATCAACCTCGCGGCGTTCTTTCTGGGGCAGGCGCTGCCGACCTCCATCGCGGGCGACGCGTGGCGGGTGCTGAAGATCCGGAGCCTGGGCTTCGGCATCGGGACCGGCGTGCGCGGCGTCCTGATCGACCGGACGACGGCGATGATCGGGCTGGTGCTGGTCGTGCTGGTGACGGCGCCGCTGCTGCTGGCCCACATGCCGGACCCGGCGATGCGGTGGAGCGTGGCTGTGGGCCTGGGATTGGGGGCCGCCTTGCTGGCGCTGGCGCTGTCGGCGGACCGGCTGTCGGGGCGCTGGGCTTCCGGCAGGCTGAGCGGTGTCGCCGAGTTCGGCCGGGCGGTGCGCGGGCTGCTGAGTCGCCCGGTCACGGCCATACCCATTATCGGCGTCTCGGTCGTGGTCCACCTGCTGGCGGGAGCGACCATGTGGCTGATCGCCGGCAGCCTGGGGCTGCCGGTCGGGCTGGCCGATTGCCTCGTCCTGATGCCGCCGATCGTGCTGGTGGCGGGAATGCCGCTGTCGATCGCCGGCTGGGGCTTGCGGGAAGGCGCCGTCGTCGCCGTCTTCGCGCTGGTCGGCGTGCCGATGGACGGCGCCTTGCTGATGTCGGTCCTGCTGGGCCTGCTGCTCCTGCTGGTCAGCCTGCCCGGCGGGCTGGTGCTGGCGTTCCCGGAACCGGTACCCGGTCAGGCGGCGCCGCGCCGGATCCGGTAGGTGAAGACGCCTTCAGCCTGGGTATGCTCCACCAACTCATGCGCCGTGGTGTTGCAGAAGTGCCTGAAGTCGATCACCGAAGCCGGGTCGGTGACCAGCACGATCAGTTCCTCGCCTTCCGCCATGTGGTCGAGCTGACGGCGGGTGCGCAGGATCGGGAGCGGACAATGCAAGCCCCGAACGTCCAGTTCCCGTGCCATGGATTTCCCTCTTACGCGATCTGTGTCCGAGGGGCAGTGTAGCCTAGTTCGGCACTGCGAACACGGCTCGGCCGCTCATGCCTGCCAGCAACTCGTCCGGGCGGCTCGCGACCTTGCCGAAGACCTTGATCGACTGGCTGACCGGATCGATCCGGGCGGACAGCCGCGTCACCTCCGCGTTGAAGGTCTTGCCGGTTTCCTCGATCAGCACCTTGAACTTGTTGCCAGGCGTCAGCCAGACCAGCCAGCGGGACGGGACGATCATCTCGACCTCCAGGTCGTGGTCGTCCAGGATCTCCATCAACTCCTTGCCTTCGCTGACATATTCGTAGCGCCGGACCTTCATTTCCGCGACCCGGCCCGGAAAGGGAGCGGTGACCACGCAGCGCTCCACCATGATGCGCGTCATGGCGGTCTCCGCTTCGGCGGCGCTGAGCTGGGCGGCGGCGGCTTCGAGTTCCAGGGTGCTGACAGACCCCAGCTTGTCGAGTCGTGAGTTGACCTCGTAGGCCTTGCGGGCCGCCTGCTGCTGGGCCGAGGCCTTGTTGAGGCGGGCGCGGTGGGGGGCACAATCGAAGCCGACCAGCTTCTGTCCCTCCTTGAAGCGGTCGCCCTCGCGCACGGTCAGATCGTCGATCTTCCCCGGCAGTTCCGATGCCAGCATCGTGCTCCGGCGCGGACTGATCTGAGCCCGGATCTCCGGCACGCCGGACCCGATGCCCGACGTGTCCGGCCCCTGGGCCGATGCTGGAAGTGCCGCCGTCAGCAGGGCGGCGGCAAGCGGATAGGCGAACCACCTGACCTTGCGCACAGTGTTACCTGAAGTTGGAGATGAGGGGCTTGCGGTTCGGATTGCTCTTGCGGGTGGTCGGGACGGGGTCGGACGGAGCCTGTTCCATCGAGACGGGAACGATCCCGGCGGCGGGCGTCTCGACTGCGACCGGCTCGACCTTGGCGACAGGCGTCACGATCTCAACGGGTTCGACCTTGGCGACGGGGGCAGCCGGTTGAACCGCTTCGACTTTGGCGACGGGCGCAGCCGGCTGAACCGCTTCGACCTTGGTGACGGGCGCTTCCGTCTGAACGGGTTCGACCTTGGCGACAGGCGTAACCGCCTCGACAGGTTCGACCTTGGCGACGGGCGTGACCACCTCGACAGGTTCGACTGCGACCGGCGTAGCGGCAGGTGCTGGCGCCAGAACGATAGGGGCCGCCGACGCGGGAGCCGGTGCAGGAACCGGAGCCGCTACCGGGACGGACGCTGCTACCGGAACCGGTGCCGCTACGGGAGCCGGTGCCGCTACGGGGACGGGCGCCGGGGCCGGAACCGGCGCCGGAGGCACCCACTGGCCCGACTGCCATTTCGCGTTCGTGGCTCCGAAAGCCGCCGACAGCGCCTTGATGTCGTGGCCCGGCACTTCCGCCGGCAGCGGGTCCAGACCAAGGGAGACCATCAGGTTGGCCGTGGCCGCCTGCACGTCCGCATAGGCGCGGTCACGCGACAGCTCCGACGAAATGGCCGAAGCGGCGGCGCGGACCCGCTCCAGCACGTTCTGGGCCTCGCCGGCTTCGGCGTTCCTGGTGTTGTCGAAGATGCGCTGCTCGATCGAGTTGAGCAGGTCCGCCTGCTCGAAGTTGCGGCGCGCCCGCTGGTACTGCTGATAGCCGACATGGACCTGGGTCAGAGTCGCCATGCTGAGCGCCAGACGGCGGGTTTCGCCGAGATCCTGCTGGGCTTCGGCCGCCGCGATCGATGCCGGTCCCGACAGCAGGGTCAGCAGGTTCCAGCTCACCCGCAACCCGGCTTCCGCCCAGAAGTTGTTCTGTACGTAGGAGTTGCTGTCGTAGTTGCCGCCGCCGGTGAAGGTCAGGCCGGGCAGCAGGCGAAGGATCGCCTTCCGGACTTCCGCCGAGCTGATCCGTTGCTGGTACTGCTCTTCCCGCAGTTCCGGCCGGTTGGTCAGCGCCGCCGCTTCCATCTCCTCCAGCGTCAGCTTGACCGGCGGAATGTCGCGCTTGAACCCCTGCGGCAGCGCCAGCGTGTAGGGCTGGCCGGGCTGGAGGTTCATCAGGGCACGAAGCTGGGCCTTGGCGATGGCAAGGTCCTGCTCGACCGCCTCGAGCTGGCGCATGATCTCGATCACGGCCTTCTGGTAGCGCAGGACTTCCAGCGGCGGACGCAGGCGCTGCTGCTCGACCGCGCGGGCGTCGGCCAGCGCGCGGCGCGCCTCCTCCAGCACGGGTGCGATGGCCGCCTGGATACGTTCGCCCGATACGGCCTGCCAATAGGCGGAGCGCACCTGCTGGGCCACGGAGTGGACCACCCGCCGCCGGCGCTCGCCGGCGATCAGGGTGCGGTCGGCCTGCTGGCGTGCCTGATAATAGCTGACGCCGAAATCCAGCACGTTCCATGACATGGTCAGGTCAGCGGTGGCGCGTTCCTGGTCCTGGCTGACCGAGGGATCGGTGGACCGGACGCCGGTGCGGGTATTCTCGCTGACGGTCAGATTCTCGTTCGACCGGGCGGTGCCGGCGGCGGATGCCGCCAGCTTGGGCAGCATGTCGTAACGGCTCAGGTCAAGCTGCCGGTTTTGCAGAGCCTGATCCATCGCGGTCAGGCGATAATCGTAATTGTACTTGATGGCGCGGGCGATCGCCTCTTCCAGCGAGATCGGACCGGTTACCGGTTCCTGGTTCTCGAACAGGTGCCGGCGGTCGGTGGAGACCAGCGCCGCCCGCTCTTCCGGCGTGATGGGTTCCGGCGTCAGGGCACAGCCCGCTGCCGAGATCATCACGAAGGCCAATGCCGCATAGTGTAAATGCTTCTTGCCGGGCTGAAGACGCGCTGCCTTTTTCATCGTAATGACGTCGTGCATAGTATCCCCATAAAGCCGTTATCCCCGGCCTGAATAATCTTAGGCATTACACCTTAAGAAATAGATACTCAACTTATGGAGTATCGTCCAGTCGTCAGGCAATCCGTTCAGCGGAATAACGTTAAAAATTGTCATGAATTGTCATCATGTGTCGTGTTGGCAACACTGTGACAAAGGTGGAAACGCCCTGACCGGCGGGCGCCGGTCAGGGCGAGATCTCAGGCCGCCTTGTCGGTATCCTCGATGCCTGCCGCTTTCAGCAGACTTTCGAGCAAGGCGAGACCTTCGGCCATGAAGCCGTTCTGTCCGCTTGCCGCCTTGAGCTGTGCCGTCAACGACGGCCTGCCCAGAAGTGCTGCTTGAGCGGTCTGCCGGTCGGCGGGACGGCCGGCATCGGTTCTCTGCTGCCCGGCGTTGTTTTGCCCGTCCTGGCCTTCACCGGCCGGCTGGTTGGCGTTTTCATTGACGTCCAGCTTGAAGTTGACCGTGGCCTCCGATCCGGCGGTGTCACGGGCCGTCACCTTGATCTGTAGGTCCCGCGTTTCACCTTCCGGCGGCTTGCCGGTGAAAGTGCCGGTGCCGGCATCGAATTTCAGCCAGGATGGCAAGGGCGAGCCGTCCTCCAGAGTAGCCTGGATGGTGACGACGGCCTTGGGATCGGTGTGCCCGAAGACCCCGGCCGGGATCTTGAAGCTGTCTCCCGAAGTGCCGCCGACCTGCTGGGGCGTTACTTCCGCGCGGACGGAAAGGCCGGTGCTGACGGCGCCGCTGTCCGAAGAGAAGCCGGTTCCCGTTCCGGTTCCGGTAGCAGTGCCGGAGGCCGACGACGGCCCGACGCTGATCAACGTCGACTGACTGGCCGGTATGCTGATCGAATTGGCCGACGAGCTGTTGCTGGACGCCGTGTTGCCGGATGGGGTTGTCGAAACCGGGGGCGCCGTCGTGGTGAGCGTCTGCGTAATGGTATCGGAGCTTGCCGGCGTCGAAGGCGAATTCGAGTTCGAAGATGAATTCGAGTTCGAAGATGAGTTTGAACCCAGGGACGAGTTCGAGTTCGAAGATGAATTCGAACCCGTGGACGAGTTCGAGTTCAACGAATTCGAAGAGAAGCTCGAAACTGGATTCGACGAAGTCGAAGTCAAGATGCTCGTCGAGGTGGTCGGCGTGAAGAGCGGCAGGATGATCGGTGCGGTCGGAGTCGTCGGCGTGACGTCGGTCGTCGTCGGCGTGGAAGGAGCCGGTGCCGTGGGCGTAACCGGCGGCGCCGCCGCCACCGTGTCCTCGGCGCCCTTGATCGTGACCGTCAGCACGGCGGTATCGGTCAAGGTTCCGTTCGAGACGGTATAGTTGAAGCTTTCGGACAAGCTGGCGCCGGCGCCCAGGGCATCGACGGTGGAATTGTCGTTGTTCACGACGTAGGCGTATGTCCCATCCGCCTTCAGCGTAAGCGAGCCGTACAGCCCGGCAAGAGCCGTTCCGACGCTCCCGGCGCTTCCGCCGCCTTCGGTGGCGCCCAGGCGCACGCCGGCAACCGTCCGGGTCAGGCCGCTGTCGGCATCGGTGTCGTTGGTCAGCACGTTGCCGGTGGCGTTGCTGCCGGCCGTGCCGTTGGAGAGGCCGCCGGCTTCCAGGGCACTGCCGGTATCGTTCGCGGCGATGGGGGCATCCACGGTTCCCGCGACCGCGACGCTCAGCATCGTGCTGCTCGTGATCCTGCCGTCCGACGCGGTGACGGTGAAGCTTTCACCCGTCGCGGCGTTCGTCGCATTGATGGCGACGCCGTTGGGAACGAGGATGAAGGCGCCGGTAGCACTGTTGACGTGGAGCGTTCCGTAGGCGCCGGTCCGCGACACGTCGTAAGTGATGCCATCGGACGTGAAGGCGCCGCCGGTGACGCCGCCATCGATGCCGAAGGTCAGCCCATCGGTGTCGGTATCGGATGCGGCGAGGCTGCCGGTACGATTGGTGAAGACATCTGTCCCGACGGTATCCGTGAGCGTGAGGACGGCCGGCGTCGCCAGCGAGGGGGCCGTGTTGGCGACGCCGGATCTGGCCGAGGCGCTGGTCTGAGTCGAACTGCCGTTGGCGTCGTTGGCCGTGACGACGACGCGGACGAACTTATGCGCATCCGCCGACGACAGTGCGTATGTGGCGGCGGTCGCCCCCGTGATGGCGGTTTCGCCGGTTCCAGCGGCGTCGGTCGCGCGGTACCACTGGTAGGTGTAGGTCACTGTGTCGCTGTCGGTGTCGGACCAGGTGCCGGTGCTAGCCGACAGGCTTTGGCCAACGGCAGCGGTTCCGGAAATGATCGGAACGACCGAGTTGACCGGGGCGGTGTTGGCGACGGCCGTCCTGACCGAGGATGCCGTTTCGGTGGTCCGGCCCTGGGAGTTGGAGGCGGTGACCACGACC
The DNA here is from genome assembly GCA_035630415.1 of Skermanella sp. GTDB lineage: Bacteria > Pseudomonadota > Alphaproteobacteria > Azospirillales > Azospirillaceae > Skermanella. Next base: position 995 of record DASQKT010000243.1, on the reverse strand, counting down.
CGCAGGTTCTTGTGAGCATCGGCCGTGGTCGGCGCGTAGCCGGCCGAGGTGGCGCCCGAGATGGCGGTTTCGTTGGTGCCGGTGCCGTCGTCCGAGCGGTACCACTGATAGGTATAGGTGATGTCGCTGTCGGTGTTGGTCCATGAACCGGTGCCGGCGGTAAGCGTCCCGCCGACGGAGTTGGTGCCGGTGACTGCGGGTACGGCCGTGTTGACCGGAGCCGAGTTGGCGACAGACGTCCGGGTGGACCCGGCGGTCTGGGTCGAGCTGCCGTTGCCGTCGTTGGCGGTGACGACGACGCGGACATACTTGTTGGCGTCGGCGGCAGTCAGCGTATAGGCGGCGGCGGTTGCCCCCGTGATGGCGGTCTCACCGGTGCCGGCGGCGTCGGTCGCGCGATACCACTGGTAACTGTAGGTCGGCGTGTCGCTGTCGGTGTCGCTCCAGGTTCCGGTGCCGGCGGAGAGCGCGTTGCCGACGATGGTGGTGCCGGTGATCGCCGGAACCGCCGAATTGACCGGGGCGGTGTTGGTGATCGTCGTATAGGCGGATTCCGCCGTCTGGGTCGAACTGCCGTTGGCGTCGTTGGCGGTGACGACGACCTTCAGGAACTTGTGGGCGTCCGACGTCGTCAGCGTATAGGACGCCTGGACAGCACCGCTGATCGCCGTGGCTCCCGTACCGCTGCTGTCGGTCGCCCGATACCATTGGTAACTATAGGTCACCGTGTCGCTGTCGGTATCCGACCACGTGCCGGTCGTGGCGGTCAGCGCGTTGCCGACGGTGGCGGTTCCGCTGATCGCCGGAACAGCCGAGTGGACCGGAGCGGTGTTGGCGATGGTGGTGTAGACGGATTCCGCCGTCCGGGTCGAGCTTCCGTTGGCATCGTTGGCGGTGACGATGACCTTCACGAACTTGTGGGCGTCCGATGTCGTCAGCGTATAGGACGCCTGGACAGCACCGCTGATCGCCGTGGCTCCCGTGCCACTGCTGTC
>DASQKT010000242.1:0-4608 GCA_035630415.1 Skermanella sp. | reverse complement strand
GGACTACTTGGCCTCGTCCTGGATGGCTTCGCCCGCGCGCTCGGTATCGCGGCCCAAGCCTTCGAACGTATTGCAGGCGCCCAGCAAGGTGACGACGGCAAGGGCGCCGGCGGCGATCACCAGGGAACGGGACTTACGCTGCGGCGCATTGAGCTTGTTCATGTTCGTCTTCTCCAAAGTTGATAACGATTTCGACATAGGAACGCGGAGCGCCGGTTGATGTTCCAACCGGCGCAACAGCGTCATCGTTTATCTGACCGAGTTAGCCGACCGGGGAGGGCGAGTGTCACGTACAGTCCCCGCACGCAAGGAAAGCGGGTATAGCTGCCGCAACCCTGCTATCTCAGTGGGAGCATTGACACTGTGGGCTGGCCGCTGTTTCCTTCCCGGCCCTTTACGTCACGTCGGAACGAAAATCATAACAAGAATCCTGTCGGAGGAACGCGGCGTGGATCGGGCCAGGCTGCGCCAACACATCGTCGAACTGCTCAGACTGGCAGCACCCGTGATCGTCGCGCGCGCCGGGCTGATGGTCATGTCCGCCGTCGATATCCTGATCGTCGCGCGCTACAGCTCGGATGAACTGGCCTATCTCGGTCTCGGCACCTTGCCGGCCAGCATGCTGGTGACGGCGGGAATCGGCATGCTTCTCGGCACGATGATCCTGACATCCCATGCGGTAGGGGCCGGCCGGCTGGAGGAATGCGGGCCGATCTGGCGCCGGTCGCTGCCCTATGCCTTTCTGCTCGGCATCCTGACCGCGCTGGCGAGCCTGGCTGGCGAGCCGTTCTTCCGCCTGACGGGGCAGGCGCCCGACGTGGCCGAGGGGGGAGCGCGCGTCCTGGCCGTGCTGGGCGCCGGGCTGCCGGCGGCCATGCTCTACACGGCATCCGCCTTCTTCCTGGAGGGGCTGAAGCGGCCGCTGCCGGGGATGGTCGTCATGATCCTTGCCAACCTGCTGAACGTTCCGCTCAATATCATACTGGTCTGGGGCGCCTGGGGCATCCCGGCGATGGGGGCCGAAGGCTCCGCCTGGGCAACCACGGCCGTACGCTGGATGCTGGCGCTGTCGCTGCTGATCTATGTCTGGAACCTGCGCGACCGTAGGCTGCTGCGCATTCGCGAACCTGCCGGACGCTGGTGGCGGGGGGCCGCCCATCAGCGGCGGCTGGGATATGCGGCAGGCGCCAGTCTGGCGCTGGAGAGCAGCGCCTTCTCGATCCTGGGATTGTTCGCCGGCATGGTCGGGCCGCTGGCGTTGGGCGCCTATACGATCTCGCTGAACCTGATCGCCCTGCCGTTCATGACGGCGGTCGGGCTGGCCTCCGCCACCGGCGTCAGGGTCGGCGTTGCGTACGGCCGGCGGGACCGTCACGACATCGTCATGGCGGGATGGACCGGCCTTGGCGTGACCAGTGCCATCCTGGCGGTCGTCGCCTGCTTGTTCGCCCTGTTTCCCGAGCAGATCGGCGGGCTGTTCACGACAGACCCGCAGTTGCTGGCGGTCACGGTGCCGCTGGTGACGTTCAGCGCCTTCATCCTGATCGCCGACGGCGGGCAGGTGGTGATGGCGAATGCGCTGCGCGGGCAGGCGGACACCTGGGTTCCGACCGCGCTGCACTTCTTCTCGTACTATGGGGTCATGATCCCGCTGGGGGCGGTACTGGCGCTCAGCGCGGGGCGCGGCGTCGTCGGGCTGTTCGAAGGCATCCTGATCGCCAGTCTGGTATCGATCTCCGTGCTGTCGCTTCGCTTCCACCTGTTGTCGCGGACATAAGGTCCGTGTATGCATTCGCTTCCGGTCACTGCACAAGGATCGCGCCCGTGTCAGCGCGGTGCCTATATCGTGCGCAAAGGCAGCGCCCAGGGGGTCTAACCGATTGTTCGCTTCTGCAAAAACTGGTACACCGACACTATATAAGACAGGCGTCCAAATCGTTCGGCCGTGCCCGCGTCTGTTGAACGCAGCTATCGTTTCACCTGAACCCGAGTTCGATTTTTGACCGCCAACCTGACACCACCGCCATCCGACATTTCGCCGGTCACCATCGAAGAGGAGATGCGCCGCAGCTACCTCGATTACGCGATGAGCGTGATCGTCAGCCGCGCGCTCCCCGACGTCCGTGACGGCCTGAAACCGGTACATCGCCGCATCCTTTATGCGATGAAGGAAGGCGGATACGACAGCAACAAGGCCTACAAGAAGTCGGCGCGTATCGTCGGTGACGTGATGGGTAAATACCATCCCCACGGCGACAGCGCGATCTACGACGCCATGGTCCGCATGGCGCAGGACTTTTCCATGCGCCTGCCGCTGATCGACGGGCAGGGCAACTTCGGTTCGATGGACGGCGACCCGCCGGCGGCGATGCGCTACACCGAGGCGCGTCTGGCCAAGGCGGCGGAAAGCCTGCTCGACGACATCGACAAGGACACGGTCGATTTCCATCCCAACTACGACGAATCGTCGGTCGAGCCGGACGTCCTTCCGGCCCGGTTCCCCAACCTGCTGGTCAATGGCGCGGGCGGCATCGCTGTCGGCATGGCGACCAACATCCCGCCCCATAACCTGGGCGAAGTGATCGACGCCTGCTGCGCCTATATCGACGACAACGACATCACCATCGAAGAACTGATGGAGCACGTGCCGGGTCCGGACTTCCCGACCGGCGCGCTGGTGATGGGCCGCACCGGCATCCGGCAAGCCTACCATACCGGTCGCGGCTCCGTCGTGATGCGCGGCAAGACGGAGATGGAAGAGATCCGCAAGGACCGCTGGGCCATCATCGTCAACGAAGTGCCCTACCAGGTGAACAAGGCCCGCATGATGGAGCGGATCGCCGAGGTGGTTCACGAGAAGATCGTGGAGGGTATTTCCGACCTCCGCGACGAATCGGACCGCGACGGCGTGCGGGTCGTGATCGAGCTGAAGCGCGACGCCGTTCCCGACGTGGTACTGAACCAGCTCTACCGCTACACGCCGCTCCAGACCTCCTTCGGCGTCAACACCCTGGCGCTGAACAGCGGCCGTCCGGTGACGATGACCCTGAAGGACATCATCGTCGCCTTCATCGCCTTCCGCGAACAGGTCATCACCCGACGCACCGAATACGAGTTGGGCAAGGCGCGCGAACGCGCCCACAACTTGGTCGGTCTGGCCGTCGCCGTCGCCAACCTGGACGAGATGATCGCGCTGATCCGGCGCGCTCCCGATCCCGGAACCGCGCGCGAGGAAATGCTGGCCCGTGAATGGGTCGCCGGCGACGTCATTCCGCTGATCGAGCTGATCGACGAACCGGGCAGGGGCGTCAGCCCGCAGGGCACATACCGGCTGTCGGACGCCCAGGCGCGCGCGATCCTGGAACTGCGGCTGCACCGCCTGACCGGGCTGGAGCGCGACAAGATCGGCGCCGACCTGCGGGAAGTCACCGACCGCATCGCCTATTACCTGGAAGTGCTGGCGTCCCGCACGATGCTGCTGGAGATCCTGCGGACCGAACTGCTGGAGATGAAGGAGCGCTTCGGCACTCCGCGCCGCACGACCCTGATGGAGCTGGAGTTCGAATCCGACGTCGAGGACCTGATCCAGCGCGAGGACATGGTCGTCACCGTCAGCCACTCCGGCTATATCAAGCGCGTCCCGGTCTCCACCTACCGTGCGCAGAAGCGCGGCGGCAAGGGCCGGTCCGGCATGAGCATGAAGGCGGAGGATACGGTCAACGACCTGTTCGTCGCCAGCACGCATACGCCGATGCTGTTCTTCTCGTCGCGCGGCATGGTCTACAAGCTGAAGGTCTGGCGCCTGCCGCTCGGCACGCCGCAGGCCCGTGGCAAGGCGCTGATCAACCTGCTGCCGCTGGAAGATGGCGAACGGATCTCCACCGTCATGCCAATGCCGGAGGACGAGACGACATGGGGCGACCTGTGCGTCTTCTTCGCGACCAGCAAGGGCAATGTCCGCCGCAACAAGCTGTCGGACTTCACCAATATCCGCGCCAACGGCCTGATCGCCATGAAGCTGGAGGAGGAGGGCGAGCAGCTTATCGCCGTCCGCACCGGCACCGTCGATCAGGACGTCATGCTGGCGACCCGCAACGGCAAGTGCATCCGCTTCCAGGTCGACGACATCCGCATCTTCAGCGGACGGACCTCGACCGGCGTGCGCGGTATCAGGCTGGCCGATGGCGACGAAGTCATCGGCATGTCGATGCTGCGGCACGTCGATGCCGATGCCGACGAGCGGGCTGCCTATCTCCGTCAGGCCAACGCCGAGCGCCGGGCCGCCGGAGAGGAAGCATCGAGCGACGAGGCTCCCGATCCCGATGCGGAGGTCTCGACCAATATCGCCCTGTCGCCGGAGCGCTACGACGAGCTGCGCGGCAAGGAAGAGTTCATCCTGACGGTTTCGGAGCGCGGCTTCGGCAAGCGAACCTCCGCTTACGAGTACCGGGTAACCGGCCGGGGCGGGCAGGGTATCTGGAATATCGAGATGAACGAGCGCAACGGGCCGGTCGTTGCGACGTTCCCCGTAACGGATGACCATCAGGTGATGTTGGTAACCGACGGCGGGCAGATGATCCGCATGCCGATCCACGACGTCCGGATCGC
>DASQKT010000241.1:0-6237 GCA_035630415.1 Skermanella sp. | reverse complement strand
TCCATGGCGCGCGCGCAGGACCCGAACAGCGCCGACAGTCAGTTCTACATCATGTTCGCCCCGGCCCCGCACCTCGACCGCCAGTATACGGTATGGGGTCAGGTCGTCGAAGGCATGGATTTCGTCGACATGATCAAGAAGGGCTCTCCGTCCCGCAACGGTTCGGTGACCGAGCCGGACCGCATAATCAAGATGCAGGTCGCCGCCGACGCCAAGTAAGATTTCTTTCGGATACGGATCGAACCGGTCCGACCGATGCGCCCTCTTCCGTCCCGACGGAAGAGGGCGTTTTTCGTTAAAATCCCCGATTAAGTCCGGACGCTTCGGTCAGGCCAATTGATTTGGCCGAAGGGCCATGGCATCGTTCCGCTGCGGCAATTCGAAGCACCGCTGTTTTGCCGCAGCGTCTGGGGGCCCGGACGAAGATTCAAGGCGGCTCGCGGTAAATGCCCAGGTATAGCCGGGCCAACAAGAATGAACCTTTGGGGAGGCGAAACTCAATGATTCCCATCAAGCATGCCCTGGCAGGCCTGGGCGCCGTGCTCGCCATGACCGTCGCGACCAGCGCCATGGCACAGAAGACCGTCGTCGGGGTGAGCTGGTCGAACTTTCAGGAGGAGCGCTGGAAGACCGACGAGGCCGCGATCAAGGCCCGCCTGACCGAATTGGGCGCCGACTATATCAGCGCCGATGCCCAAAGCTCGCCTTCCAAGCAGCTCGCCGATGTCGAAAGCCTGATCTCACGCGGGGCCACCGCCCTGATCGTGCTGGCGCAGGACAACAACGCCATCATGCCGGCCATCGCCAAGGCGACCGCCGAAGGCATTCCAGTGGTTGGCTACGACCGGCTGATCGAAGCGCCCGGCGTGTTTTACCTGTCGTTCGACAACAAAGAGGTCGGCCGCATCCAGGCGCGCCAGATCGTCAAGGTCCAGCCCAAGGGCAACTACGTCTTCATCAAGGGAAGTGCCGCCGATCCAAATGCCGATTTCCTTCATGCCGGACAGGTCGAAGTGCTGAAGCCCTCTATCGACAAGGGCGACATCAAGGTGGTCGGCGAGCAATACACCGATGGCTGGCTGCCCGAGAACGCCCAGCGGAACATGGAGCAGATCCTGACCGCCAACAACAACAAGGTCGATGCGGTCGTGGCCTCCAACGACGGCACCGCCGGCGGCGCCATCGCGGCGCTTTCGGCGCAGGGGCTCCAGGGCATTCCGGTTTCCGGCCAGGACGCCGATCAGGCCGCCCTCAACCGCGTCGCACGCGGCCTTCAGACGGTAACCGTCTGGAAGGACGCTCGGGAACTGGGAAAGAACGCGGCGGAGATCGCGGTCGAAATGGCCAAGGGAACCGAGCCCGCGAAGATCAAGGGCGCCACGAAATGGGCCGACGGCGCCAAGCACGTTCCGCTCGACACCATCTTCCTGACGCCGATCCCGATCACCCAGGACAACCTGAACCTCGTGATCGACGCCGGCTGGGTGAAGAAGGACGTGGCCTGCCAGGGCGTCGACAAGGCCAAGGGTCCCAAGGCCTGCCAGTAACAGGTTGAGTTGATCGGAAAGGCCCGGCCGGGCCTTTCCGGCGGAGGGTACCCGACAATGACGACTGCCATTCAAACGCCGGGCGCAACGCGGCAGCAGGGCGCCCGCAACCTGATTGCCGCCCTTGAGATCGACACCCGGCTGCTTGCCATGGCGGCGGCGCTGGTGGTGATCTGGGTAGGGCTCGACCTTTTGACCGGCGGCATCTTCCTGACCGCGCGAAACCTGTGGAACCTGTCGGTTCAGACCAGCGTGGTCGGCATCATGGCGACCGGCATGGTGCTGGTGATCGTTGCACGCCATATCGACCTGTCGGTCGGCTCGGTCCTGGGGTTCGTCGGCATGGCGATGGCGGTGCTTCAGGTCGAGGTACTACCGCTCGGCACATCGTGGAACTGGCTGCTGTCCCTGGTTCTGGGGCTGGTCCTGGGTGCCGCGATCGGGGCGTTCCAGGGCTGGTGGGTGGCCTATCGCGCCGTGCCGGCCTTTATCGTGACACTGGGCGGGCTCCTGATCTTCCGGGGACTGGCGTGGTGGATCACGGAGGGGCGCACGGTCGCTCCGATGGACCCAAACTTCCAGCTTCTGGGCGGCGGCCTGGACGGTTCGATCGGCGAGTTCTGGAGCTGGGTGGTGGGGGCGCTGTTCATAGCGGCCGTGGTGGTCAAGGCGTTCCGGACGCGGCAGCGGCGGAACCGCTACAACTTCCCCGTCCGCCCGCTTTGGGCCGAGGCGCTGGTCCTGGTGGTGTCGGTCGGCGTGATCGTCGGCTTCGTTCAGGTGATGAACTCGTACTACCGGCCGCGCACGCAGATACCGCAGGGAATCCCGATCCCGGTGCTGATCCTGATCGTCGTCGCGGTCGGCATGTCGGCGCTGACCAAGGTGACGAAGTTCGGCCGCTATGTATTCGCCATCGGCGGCAACCCGGAGGCGGCGGAGCTTGGCGGCATCAATGTCCGCAAGGTCACGGTGATGATCTTCGTGATGATGGGCGTGCTGTCGGCCATCGCGGGAGCTATCCAGACCGCGCGGCTGAACGCCGGCCTCAACTCGACCGGATCATTGCTGGAATTGTCCGTCATCGCGGCGGCGGTGATCGGCGGGACTTCGCTGTCGGGCGGCGTCGGCACGATCGCGGGCGCCATCCTGGGGGCTCTGATCATGCAGAGCCTGCAAAGCGGCATGATCCTGCTGAACATTTCGACCCCGATGCAGCCGGTCGTGATCGGACTAGTGCTGATATCGGCGGTCTGGCTGGATACGGTCTACCAGCGCCGGCGGCGCTGAGGCCGGAGCGCCGGGCTTCGCCCAAGGGATCGGCGAAGTCCGGTGTCCGGGTGGTGCCTGGTACGGCGGCCTTACATCGTCGCCTGCCGCTCCACCTGCTGGGCGCGCTGGGCAAGGATGTAGGCATCGTACTGGTTATGGTGATTGTAAGCTTCCTGAGCCTGCGTCAGAAGATTGTCGGCTTCGTTCCGGGCTTGACTGCCGAACGGCAGGTTGTTGAGCGCCGAAGCGGCGGCGTTCATGTTTTCCAACGGGTCCACTTCGCTGGCGAAAGCGGCGCCGGCCGAACCGAGCAACAGGGATGCGGTGAGCAATGCTGCGGTGATCTTCATCTTACCCTCCATCGGGCCTGATCGATCTGTCTCCAACCAGGGAAGCGAAATCCTTGTTCGGGAGCGTCCCTGGCGACACCTGAGATATGGTGCCCGGCTGACAATGACGAAGACCATCGGCTGGAACGGAAAAGGAACGCCGGATTAACGTTTGGGCTTGAAAGCGTTACGTATTTTTAATGAGAACACCGGGGAGGAAACGAATGTCGGCAGGCAATCCGTCCAATGGCGTTCCGCTGGTGGAGATGCGAGACATTTCCATACAGTTCGGCGGCGTCAAGGCCGTGGACAGCGTCACGGTGGACCTTTATCCGGGCGAAGTCGTGGGACTGCTCGGCCATAACGGCGCCGGCAAATCGACCCTTATAAAGATCCTGTCCGGGGCCTATCAGGCGAATTCCGGCGATATCCTGATCAATGGCGAGAAGGTCGAGATCCGCAGCCCGCGCGACGCCAAGGCGCTGGGGATCGAGACCATCTACCAGACGCTGGCGCTGGCCGACAACATCGATGCACCCGGCAACCTGTTCCTTGGCCGCGAGTTGATGACGCCTTACGGGACGCTGGACGACGACGCGATGGAGCGCGCGACCCGCGACGTCATGGGCAGGCTCAACCCGAACTTCCGCAAGATCAAGGAACCGGTGAAGAACCTGTCCGGTGGCCAGCGGCAGTCGGTCGCCATCGCCAGGGCGCTCCATTTCAACGCGAAGATCCTGATTATGGACGAGCCGACGGCGGCGCTGGGACCGCAGGAAACCCGGCAGGTGGCCGAGCTGATCAAGCAGTTGAAGAAGGAAGGCATCGGCATCTTCCTCATCAGCCACGACCTGCACGACGTCTTCGACCTGTCGGACCGCGTCAGCGTCATGAAGAATGGAAAGCTGGTCGGAACCTGCAATACATCAGATGTAACCAAGGACGAGGTCCTTGGCATGATCATCCTGGGCAAGCTGCCGGGCGAACAGAGCCGCCAGGAATTGGAAAGCATGCATTGATCCGGCGAGTGAAGGCGTTTGATCGTCAAGGAATCCCTTGACGGTTCCTCAAGCCCTTTTTGCTATTCCTTAAGGCGTTGCGTCCTTATCGTTATCGATAGCCGCCCTCGTGGAGGGCGGGAGCCGATCGACCGACAGGGGACATCCACGCATGAAGGGTCAGCACCAATCCGCCAGCATCTATACCGCGTTCTACAATGCACGGACTCTGTGCCAGGAGACCGGCTCGAAAATCACTTATGACGACCCAACCTTCTCGGTGGCGATGGGAATGGCCTATTGCCTGGACCAGCTCATGTCGGACTGGACTGCGAGCGCGGCGGCACGCAAGGCGAAAAGGAACGTGCCGTCGCAGTAGCCTCTGACTAATTCCTTATCTTCCAGTCCAACCTACCCCTATCACCGGACACCGACTCATCTTATAGTGCCCGCCGCAAGACCAATTTGTAGCGGGAGAAAGGTCGTGTGCTGAGGGATCGGGGCAGGACACGGCGCATTGCCGGTGGGGAGCCATCCACCCTTTCCATTTCCGCTGCGGCTAACCACATCATCAAAAGCGCAACCGGGCGCCGGCAACCACGTCGTCACGGACTGGAGACAAGCTTATGGGTTCGTTCAGCCTTTTCCACTGGATCATCGTCCTCGCAGCCGTCGTGCTGCTGTTCGGCACCAAGCGCATTCCCCAGGCGATGGGCGATATCGCCCGTGGGATGAAGCAGTTCCGCAACGGGCTGAAGGAGGAGGACACTCCAGAGGTTCAGGCAGCACCGGTGGTAAAGCCGGCCGAACTGCCGCGCGATACCGCTCACCGCGCCTGACCTGTATGTCGCCGCGCGGCAACGCGCGGTCGGCGGTCGGGTTCTTGAAGCGACAGGAAGCACCGGGCGGCGCCATCTGCGCCGCCCGGTATGTCTGTTTGTATTCACGCAACATTAAGACCTGCGTGTCTATCTGCATCAGGTACGGCCAATCCGACTGAACCGGCTTGGAAGGCCTGTCGCTGAAGCCCGGACAAGAAAAATGAACCTGAAGTCCGTTGCCATGGCCTCCGGCCTGGTCCTGACCTTTGCAGCCGGCGCATGGCTCAGCACGATCATGCTGGCTTCTCCGCAACGGTCCAACCGGGAAGCGGCAGTCGATCAGGCGCAAGGCCAGCCAACCGCCGCCGTACGTCCGCCCAGGACATTGCCTGAGTTGCCGGCTTCCGACTCCATCCTGCCGCCGCTCCCGCCCCTGCCGGAGGCGCCCGCCGCCGTGCCGCCACCACCTCCGGCGGTGGCACATGAACTCCGTGCCGAACCGCCCATCGTCGCCGCTCAGGAGCCATCACCGTCCCCGCTGGTCGAGCAGACCGTTCAGGCGCCCGAACCTCCGCCGCCAGCACCGGAGCCAGCTCCCCCGGCACCGCCTCCGGCCCCGGTCGCCGTGGAAGCTCTACCGGCCATTCCGGAAGCTCCCCCGGCCATGGCTGAGGCTCCGCCACCGGAAACTCAAGCCACCCCTGTAGCGGAAGTCGCACCACCTCCGACGGTGGCGATCCCTCTCGTGCCGGCGGCGGAACAGGAACCGGAGCCGGAGATCGATCCCGGCATCGCGGCGCTGAGCGCCCTGGTTGCGCGGTCGCCTTCGGCTCCTGCACCGAACGCGTCGCCCACGCCGCCGATGCCGGTTCAGCAGCCTTCACCGCCTGCCCCCTCGCCTGCGTCGATGGCGGCGCCGTCGGTTCCCGGACCATACTTCACGATCCAGGTCGGCAGTTTCCAGGACCCTGCCAACGCGGCCAGCCTTGCGCGGAGTCTCGGGACCAAGGGCTGGGAAGCCTTCGTGGTCGACTGGACCAACGGCAGCGGGCAGGTATGGAAGGTCGTCCGGGTCGGGCGCTACCTGACCGAAGCGCAGGCGGCGGCGGCATCGACCGAACTGTCGAGTGCGGCAAATCTTCGCGGTAATGTCATAAAGGTCCGATAAATCATAATTTTCTTGTGGTTTATGTTGATCGTGACATGGGGCGGCAGTTACATTCAATTCCATCGGTGTAGAGCACAACTAAAAATAATCAACCCTCTACCG
>DASQKT010000240.1:0-4254 GCA_035630415.1 Skermanella sp. | reverse complement strand
ATGCCGAGCGAGCGACCGCGCGGGACGATGGTCACCTTGTGGACCGGGTCCGAGTGGGCGGACCGCCACGCGACCAGCGCGTGACCGGCCTCGTGGAAGGCCGTCAGCCGGCGTTCGTCCTCGGACATGACGGTCGAAGCGGCCGGGGCGGAGGATCGCAGGGTCCAGCACATCCACCCGGTTGGTGGCCGCGATCACGATCAGTCCGCTGGCGCGGGCGAAGCCGTCCATCTCGGCCAGCAACTGGTTCAGCGTATTCTCGGTCTCGATCTGGCCGCCGCTTGGCGACGTGACGCCACAGGCGCGGGCCAGCGCGTCGACCTCGTCGATGAACAGGATGCAGGGGGCGCGCTTGCGGGCATCGCGGAACAGCTTGCGGATGCGGGCGGCACCGACGCCGACATACATCTCGACGAAGTCGGAGCCGGTCACCGGGAAGAACGGCACGCCCGCCTCCCCCGCCACGGCGCGGGCCAGCAGGGTCTTGCCGGTGCCGGGAGGTCCCACCAGCAGGACGCCCTTGGGGATGCCGGCGCCCAACTGGGCGAAGCGGTCCGGCGCCTTGAGGAAATCGACCAGCTCGACCAGTTCCGCCCGCGCCTCGTCCACCCCGGCGACATCGGCGAAACGGACATCGGAGGAGGCGGTCCCCGACTTCTTGACCGGCGAGCGCATCATGCCGGCCATGAAGACCAGCGCGAAGGCCAGGAAGCCGACCATGTTCAGCTTCAGCAATACGTCCAGCCAGCGGTTGGTCGCGAGCAGCGCCCCGCCCTCGACCGGTTCGACGTTCATCTCGATGCCCGGCGCCGCGACAGCCTGACGCAGGGCATCGGTCCACAGGACCGTCGTCACCCCGTTCACGCCGTCGCGGTCGGTGAATTCGATCCTGTTGCCCATGACATGGAGGGAGGCGATGCCACCTGCCGCCAGCCGGTCGGCGAAGACGCTCTGCCCGACTTCGGCGCGGTCCATCCTGCCGATCAGCGCACCTAAGGTACCGGCGCCGGAGGCCAAGACATAGGTCAGTCCCGCCGTGACGATCAGGACCAATGCCGCGACCAGTGCTATTACCCGTGCATGCCGTTTCAGGAAGGATTTCATCAGCGACCCGCAATGTCTGGACAGAATTGGGACAAAAGCAGGTGAGGAGTACCGCAACATGGTTAACAAGACGTGTGCGGAAAGACATATGCGGGAAAACTCCCGCACCGGAAACCGGAGTTCCTGATATCATGCCGTCATGCGTACAGCCCGCCGCCTGACCTATCTGCCCGCCGACGAGTATCTCGCCCTCGAGCGCGATGCGGAGGTGAAGCGCGAATATGTCAACGGCGAGGTCTTCGCCATGGTCGGGGCGAGCCGCAACCACGCTCGGATCACGCTGAATATCGGCTCGAAGCTGAACGAAGCACTGAGGCCGCCGTGCTGGGCGGCGGTGTCCGACATGAAGGTCCGTGTCGAAGCCGCCAACGCCTATTACTACCCGGATGTCGTCGCCAGTTGCGCCGAGAGCCAGCCGGACCCTTACGTCATGGCGAACCCTGTCCTGATCGTGGAAGTGCTGTCGCCTTCGACCGAGCGGACCGATCAGCGCGAGAAGCGGCTGAACTATCAGACCGTCGCATCCGTCCAGGAAATCCTGCTAGTGGCCCAGGACCGGCACTGGATCGAGCTGTACCGGCGCGACCGCGACGGCTGGAGCGTGGAGCAGGTCAGCGACGACGGCACCTTCGATCTCGCCTCCGTCGGGTTGACCCTTTCCCTTGATGATCTCTACCGCAATACGTTCTGACGGTCAGGACACGGAAAGCCATGTCCTGAAATTCGACATCCGCCTTGACGGGCCGGGCAGCACGCCGCTAAAACGCATCCAACGTGGTGATTTGGCGACCGGCTTGCAGGCCACGTAAAATAAGCTGCTAAAAAGGTTTGGAGTCGCGTCCGCGCCTCGATCCCTTGTCGGTCGGGGCTATTCTCATTTGAGCCTGCGGAAGCGGGCGGAGCGGCGACGAAAATGGACAAGACGAACACTCCTTCACCCAAGAACCCGGCGAGCTTGCGTCCGCGCACCCGGATGGTTCACGCGGGCACCGCCCGGAGCGGCTTCGACGAGACCTGCGAAGCGATCTTCATGACCTCCGGCTTCGTCTACGGCACGGCGGAGGAAGCGGAATCCGCCTTCGCCAACGACGGCTCCCGGTTCGTCTATTCGCGCTTCCGCAACCCGACCGTCTCCATGTTCGAGGACCGGCTTGCCGCCTACGAGGGCGCCGAGCGCTGCTTTGCCACCGCCAGCGGCATGGCGGCGGTGTTCGCGGCGCTGATGAGCCAGTTGAAGGCGGGCGACCGGATCGTGGCGCCGCATGCGCTGTTCGGCTCCTGTCTGCACATCGTCAAGAACCTCGCCCCGCAGTTCGGCATCGAGACCACGCTGGTCAACGGCACCGACGCGGACGAGTGGCGCGCGGCGCTGAGCCGCCCGGCCAATATCGTCTTCCTGGAGACGCCGTCGAACCCGATGCTCGACGTGGTCGATCTGGCGCTGGTCAGCGAGCTGGCCCATGCCGCAGGTGCGCGCGTCGTGGTGGACAACGTGTTCGCGACCCCTGCCCTTCAGCGCCCGCTGGAGTTCGGCGCCGATGTCGTGGTCTATTCGGCCACCAAGCACATCGACGGCCAGGGCCGCAGCCTGGGCGGCGCCATCCTGTGCGACAACAAGTTCGCCGAGACGCTGGCCCCCTTCCTGCGCCACACCGGTCCCGCCCTTAGCCCGTTCAACGCATGGCTGCTGCTGAAGGGCCTGGAAACGATGGACATCCGTATCGCGGCGCAGGTCCAGTCGGCGCAGCAGGTCGCGGAGTTCCTGGAAGGTCACGCCAAGATCGCCAAGGCCCTGTATCCCGGCCTGAAGAGCCACCCGCAGTACGAGTTGGCGCAGCGCCAGATGAAGGGCGGCAGCACGCTGGTCGCATTCGATGTCGCGGGCGGCAAGGCGGAGGCGTTCCGGCTGATGAACGGCCTGCGCATCGTCCGGATTTCCAACAATCTCGGCGACAGCAAGAGCCTGATCACCCATCCCGCCACCAGCACCCATCAGCGACTCACCGACGCCGAGCGGACCGCCGTCGGCATCAGTCCCGGCAGCGTCCGCCTGTCCGTCGGGCTGGAAGACCCGGCAGACCTGATCGAGGATCTGGAACAGGCGCTGGCGGGGGTCTGAGGCCGTATCGCGCGACCAGGAAACCAGTTCTCCAACGACTGTGTTAAATCCTGCATTTTACACAGTCGCTTGCACGTCCTTTGAATCCCGCTTATATATCGCTGCGGTCCATCGGGCCGCAGCTTTTACCTGACTATTTTGTAAATCCCGGTCATAGACGGCCTACAGGCTCCCGGCAGCCTGGATTGAAGGCAAGGAGTCCCTCCCTCATGTCGCATCTGCTGTCCAAAGCGCGCCGCCTCGCGGTCGCCGCCGCCGCAACCGTGCTGTTCTGGGGCGCTTCGGCCAGCGCCGCCACCGATGTCCGCGTCGGGTTCATCCCCGTGGTGGGTGCAGGGCAGCTCTTCGTGATCGACGGCGAGGGCTGGGCGCGCGACGCCGTGCTGAACTTGAAGCTGACCCAGTTCGAATCCGGTCCGGCGATGATCAGCGCGCTGGCATCCGGCACGCTCGACGCCTACTACGGCGGCATCGGCCCGATCATGGTGGCGAGCGCCAGAGGCATCGACGTCAAGGTCTATGCCGCTACGGCGATCGAGGAGATGACCTTCGTCGGACGTGCCGATTTCGCGGCGCAGCCGCAGGCCGCGACCGCCGCCGGCTTCAAGGCCTTCGCCGAGAAGCAGGGCCGTCCGCTGAAGATCGCCACCCAGCCGCCCGGCTCGGTGCCGGACACCGTGCTCCGATACTGGCTCCAGAACGTGATCAAGGCCGATCCCGCGACCTACCAGATCACCGCGATGGGCATCGAGGCGACCCAGCAGGCCCTTCTGGCCGGTGCCGTCGATGCCGCGACGATCCGGGAGCCGACGCTGACCGTCGTGCTCGCCCGCGATCCCAAGTCCAAGCTGTTGGCGGTCGGCGGCGAGATGCTGCCCAACCAGCCCGGCTCCGTGCTGGCGCTGACCGGCGCCTTCGTCAAGGCCAATCCGGAGGCTGCCAAGACGATCGTGTCGCTGCACGACCGGGCCACGACCCTGCTCAAGGCGGAGCCGGACCGAGCGGCCAAGCATCTTCAGTCGGGCCTGGGC
>DASQKT010000239.1:0-3255 GCA_035630415.1 Skermanella sp. | reverse complement strand
GACTTTGAAGAACAGCCGCAACGCTTCCCGCATGACTTCACTCGCCGAGATGTAGTCTCCACTCGCGACGCGCTGCTCGATCTGACGTTCAAGTTCGGGAGTAAGGGACACGTTCATGGCGCACCTTCGGACAACAAAGCGATTTGACGACAATGCCTGCTGATAACAAACTATGCTAAACCTTGTTATCGCTGCAAGTCATGACTTCTTCATGGCCAGCTTCGCGGCCAGCGTCACATCGGCGTGGAAGAGGGGTTCTTCGACGCGGTTGCCGCGCAGGATGTAGCTGGGGTGGAAGGTCGGGACCACCACGGCTTCGGGAAAGAGCCGGCAGGGGAGTTCCTGGCCGCGCAGGGCCGTGATGCCGCTCTGGCCGGTCAGTGCCCACATCGGGGTGCGGCCCAGCGCGATGACGACGGCCGGCTTGATCTCGTTGAGGGTCCGGCGCAGGTGCTCGATCTCGCCGGCGTATTCGGCGAGGCAGTAGTCCGAGGTGCCCATCGGACCCAGGTCCTCCGCGACCTCGACGCCAAGCTTCCGGGCCTTGGTCCGCGACGAGAAGAAATGACCGACCTTGTTGCCGGGCGGCTGGTAGCGGAAGGTGTTGCCGACAAGGCAGGTGGCGCGGTCCAGGCCGACGGATTTCAGGTTCTCGTCCAGCATCCGGCCGCTGACGCCGACGAAGGGTTTGCCGGTGCGCGCTTCCTCGGCGCCGGGCGCCTCGCCGATGATGGCGATGCGGCCGCCGACGGGGTCCTTGGTGGGGTACTGGTAATCGACGAAAGGCAGTTCTGTTAGCGAGGCTGTCACTGGGCAGGCTTTCGCAGCAGGTTGATCCGGATCGGCAGGTCGAACCACCAAGCCCCATCGCGCTGCTCGCCGGAAGTCTGGAACAGCGCGCGCAGACGCGCGTCCTCCGTTCGGATCAGGGTGGAGCGGGTCGGATCGACGCCCGCCATGCGGTCGGCGAAGCTCTGGTAGTCCTCGTGCTTCACCGGATTGAGGTAGAACACTTCATCCACCGGTTCCAGTTCCCGAACCGATTTCAGGGCCTTGAGCGCCGCGGCGCGCACCTCCGTCTCGTCGTCGACCAGCTTGGTCAGTTCGAAATAGCCGCCGCGTGGTTCCGGCTCGTGGATCAGTGCCAGACCGCCGGGCTTCAGCACGCGCGCCGCCTCGGCCAGCGCCTTCGCCATGTGCGGGATCGGTACGTGGTGCAGGCTGTTCATGAAGATCACCGCGTCGACGCTGTCGTTGTGCATCGGCAGGTTTTCGCCCACGCCCTTGATATAGCGCTCATCCCGGACCGGCTGGGCGGCGCGGGCGCGGTTCAGGGCGTCGTCCAGGATTTCGACTCCCGTGACGTGAGCGCCCCGCTTGGTGAGAGCGCGGACCAGTGCGCCGTCGCCGCAGCCGACATCCACGATATAGGCGCCTTCGATAGGCAGCAGTCCGGCAATCACATCCATCGCCTTGCGGCGCTCCGGAGCGGGGTGGGGGGGTTGGTCTTGCATGGCGATGGTCTCTCCGGTCAGGCGCGCAATCTGACTAACAGATTTCGCAGCCAATAGGAGCGGAGAGAATGGGGATCAATGAAAATCGAAGGCTTCGGGAAAGTGAAGCCGAATTCTCTCAGGCCGACAGATCGATCGTTCCGCCGCCGGAACCCTGACCGAGCGTGCGGGCGCGGCCAGCGGCGGCGACCATGCTCTGGACGTTCTTCTGGTCGGAGGACTTCATCTCCGTCACATAAGCACTGGTGGCGCCTGTCAGCGTGGGAACCCGTGCGCCCGGCTTGGTCGAGGCGTTGGTGTCCTGGATGGCCTTGCTGTCTTCGCCGACGATGGACTTGGTTACGCCGGTCAACGGTTCGACCTTGGCGTTGACCTTCATTCCCTCGTTGGTATTGCTGACCTGCCGGTTGATTTCCTGGTTGAACGCCTGGGTCTGGGGCGTAAGGTCCCGCACCTTGGGGGCAGTCCGCATCAGGTCGGGGGAGATTGGCGACGATGAAACCACTGAAGCACCCCCCTGCGCCGACGGACAAAGACTAGTCTTTATAGGATTCTTCAGGATTATATCATAGCACTTTCAAAAGCGGTACCGCGTTAAGGCTCGAAAAGCTGGGGCTTGAAGAATGCTGTTGCACTGGGCGGGTCCGTCATTGTACACGGACCCCAGCATCAAGAGTTGGGCTGGCGCCCAACACCAACCTGCCTTCCCCGGCAAGGTGGTGGTTCCGGAAACGGAACGATGCGGCCTGAACCGGCAATTATACGGGAACGAGCCGCCGCGTCAGCCCTCTTCGGCACAGCAGCCAGGAGGGTTTATTCATGTCTGAACGTCAGCCCGTCATCCCCACCACCGTACCGTCCACGATCCCCCTGTGCGGTCCCGCCGACACGCTGGAACTGATCGCGGGCGGCAGCCGCGCCACCGCGCGCGAACCGGACCGGCGCGAATGGGTCTTCGCCGCCATCCACCGCAGCCACGGGACCTGGACGCATCTTTACCTTGTGGTCGAGTCGTCCCGGCGGGGCCGTCCGGAAATTCACCTGTGCCTGACGCTGGAAGGCGAGCGTCTCGAGGAAGCCCGCCGCCGCGCCGTCGCCGACTGGTGGAAACCGGTCAACTGAGGGCTTCGACCAGCCGGTCGATCTCGTCCTCGGTGTTGTAGTAATGCACGGACGCGCGGACCATTTCCGTCAGGCCACGGGCGTCCATATCGAGCAGGGTTGATGCCGCCTTGGTGATCGATACGTTGATCCCATGATCCGACAGCAGCGCCTTGGTCTCCGCCGGCGGACGCGGTCCCGTGAAGGTGACGATGCCGCAGCGGACTTCGCCTAAGTCCCGGACGGTGTAGCCGGGCAGTCCGGCGATACGCGAGCGTAGCAGGTCGCCCAGGCCGCGCACCCGCTCCCAGATCGCGTCCAGGCCCCAGCCGAGCGCGTAATCGACCGCGACGCCCAAGCCGATCTTGGCGGCGATGTTGCTTTCCCAGTTCTCGAACCGGCGGCCGTCGGCGTTGATCTCGTACCGGTCGGGTGCTACCCAGGTCGCCGCGTGGTTGTCGAGGAAGGGCGGTTCCAGCCGTTCCAGCAGATCCTTGCGGACGTACAGGAAGCCGGTGCCGCGCGGGGCGCGCAGGAACTTGCGGCCGGTCGCCGACAGCATGTCGCAGCCGAGTTCCTCGACGTCGATCGGCATCTGCCCGGCGGTCTGGCAAGCGTCCAGCAGGTAGGGGATGCTGTG
>DASQKT010000238.1:0-2241 GCA_035630415.1 Skermanella sp. | reverse complement strand
GGCAGCGCAACGCCTGCGGCGCTCCCGTCCGCTGATGTCCGATCAGGGCGTCGAGCGTCAGGCCGAACAGGTCGTAAAGGCTCCTGCCGATCAGAGGGCTGCCGTCGCCGGTCAGGTCGGCGCGAAGGGCTGTCTGGTTGGCGCCCAGGATGGTGCCGCCGCCATCGACCGCCAGCAGCCCGTCGATCACCAGATCGGCCAGCTCCCGACCGGCGCTGAGCCCGACGATCCAGCTTCGGCGCGATCTGGCCAGGAAATAGCCGTCCTCCATCAGCCGGGCCGAGCGCTTGACCAGTTCCAGGGCGAGCATCTGACTGCGGCGGTCCGTCGGGGCCGACATGTTGGAGACGTCGAGCACGCCCAGCAAGGCACCGGCCGGATCGAAGATCGGAGCGACCGTGCAGGTCAGTCCCGTATGGAGAGCGCGGAAATGTTCCTGCCGATGGACGATCAGCGGCTCGCGGGTCGCGATGCAGGTGCCGACGCCGTTGGTGCCTTCCTGCGCCTCCGCCCAAATGGAGCCGAGATACAGGCCGGCCTGCTTAAGCTCCTGCTCGAAGCTGGCTTGGCCTAGGTAA
The DNA here is from genome assembly GCA_035630415.1 of Skermanella sp. Taxonomy (GTDB): domain Bacteria; phylum Pseudomonadota; class Alphaproteobacteria; order Azospirillales; family Azospirillaceae; genus Skermanella. Next base: position 1,663 of record DASQKT010000238.1, on the reverse strand, counting down.
TCGACGGCGACGCCGTTGGCGTCGGTCAGGATCACGACATAGTCCGATCCCGCGACCTGGGCATAGAGCCGCCGCAGTTCGGCGGTGGCGATGCCGATGAACTCTTCCATAGGCTCGCGGAAGCCGCCCAGCTCGTTCTGCGTCAGGACCACCGGGCGGCCCGGACGGGCGGGGTCCAGCCGGTGGCTGTTGAGACAGCGCGCCCAGGATCGCCGTATCAGATCGGGCGGCTGAGTATCGTGATCGCTGGCTGCCGCAGCCCCTCCGGCAACGCTGGCGACGATTAGATCGACGTGCTCCCGCTCTGGCGCATGGAGACGGACCATTGCCTTCCTCCCATCATGCCGACCCGATTTTATCAGCGTTGGATCGCCGTTATGGTGTGAGTGTAGCATCGGTCCGCCTCTGGGGTAATCACCGCACCAGGGTCAGCGCATGGTTAAAAAGTCGGATATGAGACGGTTGACCTCTCCCGCCTTTTCCATATGGACCATGTGCCCGGCACCGCCGAGGACGTGGCGCTGACCTTCGGGTATCGCCGTGGCGTGCGCGGCTGGAACGATCCGGTCCTCGGCGCCCCAGATGGCCTGGACCGGCACCTTGATCCTGTCGAGTCCATCCTTGAACACCTGGGCCTGCCGCCCCCCAGCGAACGCGGCATCGGCGATGGCGCGGAGAGCCTGCCCAACGCCGTCCAGCCGCTTGTACTTGAGCAATTCCTCGATCATGTCGCGGCTGACGAGCGACGGATCGGCGAACAGCATCTCCAGAACAGGCTTGAACTCCTTGCGCCGGTCGGCGGCGATGAAGCCTTCGATGTAGTCGGTGTTGATTTCCTCGCCCAGGCCGGCGGAGCAGACCAGGGTGACGGAAACGACGCGTGCCGGCTCCTCCGACGCCAGATGCAGGGCTACCGCTCCGCCCATGGAATGGCCGGCGAGGTGGGCACGCTGGATGCCGGTCGCGTTGAGGAAATCGCGGACGGCTTCCGCCAGTTCCGCCACTCCGCCCTGGACACCGTGCTTGGTCGATCCGCCATGCCCCGGCAAGTCGAGAGCATAGACGGCGCGGTCTTCGGCCAGGGCCGGCTGATTGAACTGCCAGTTGTTCAGGTCGCCGCCGAAGCCGTGGATCAGGACGAGGGGGGCTTCACCTTCGTCTCCCCGGCCGCCTCCCCTGCCCTCGCCCATCACCAGATAGCGAAGCCGCCGCCCTCCGGCATCGGCGAACTGCGGCTCCGGCCCGGCGGCATCGGCGGCTTCAGCCGCCTCCACCGCGAACTCCTCCTGGAAGCGGGCGATGAAGGCGTCGATCTCCGTCTCCGGGACCGACCTGTCGGCGACCACGCCGAGCAGAGCGCCCACGGGAACGGTCTGCCCGGCTTCGACCGTCCGGCGCCGGAGATTGCCGGTAGCCGGAGATTCGTAGACGTTGGTGATCTTGGTCGTCTCGATTTCCAGGATCTCGTCACCTTCGCGGAGGTCCGCGCCGTCTTCGACCAACCATGACGTGACGGCGCCTTCGGTCATCGCCAAGCCCCATTTGGGCATGGTCAGGGCCTTGATCTCATTACTCATTCATCAGTCCTCACTGGAACAGCCGCTCGGTCTTTTCAGGCCATCACCTGACGGACCGCGTCGGCGATCTTCTCCGGCGTCGGGAT
>DASQKT010000237.1:0-16438 GCA_035630415.1 Skermanella sp. | reverse complement strand
ATGCTGGATGCGACAGTGATGACCTATGGCGTTCTGGTCCAGGTCAGCGTCCACGGGATCGACAACCGGCTTATGGTCAAGACGCTGAGGGCGAATCGGAAGCGCCTGAAGGGTATCGCCGTCGTCCCCCTGGGCCTCCCCGACGCTTCCTACGAGGAGTTGAAGCAGGCCGGTATCGTCGGCCTCCGCCTCAACGTGCTTTACGGCGGCGGCATCGGCTTCGATCAGGTGGAGCGCTACGGCGCACTCGCCAGGGAACTCGGCTGGCACCTCCAGTTCCTGGTGGACGCGAAGGACCTGACGCCGATGGCGTCGCGGCTGGCCAAGCTGCCGGTACCCTTCGTCGTCGATCACATGGGCCACTTCCCGACCTCGCGCGGCACGCAGGACGAGGGCTTCCAGACGCTGGTCTCGCTGGTCCGCGACGGCGCCTGGGTCAAGCTGTCCGGCGCCTACCGGCTGACCGGGGAAGAGCCGCCGTACCGCGACACCGTTCCCTTCGCGCGGATGCTGCACGAGGCGGCGCCCGACCGCTGCGTCTGGGGTTCCGACTGGCCGCACGTGTCGCACTGGGGCACGATGATGAATGTCGGCGACCTGCTCGACCTGCTGGCCGACTGGGTTCCCGACGCCGAAGCCCGGAACCAGGTCCTGGTCGACAATCCGGCGCGGCTCTACGGCTTCACCACTCCCGGTCAGGGGACGTAGCCGGAATTGCACAGGCCAGATGCGGAACCACGGATTGACCTTGTGGTTCATTCCTGAAGCATTTGTCCGCAGTGGGGACTCCGAGGCGGGAACCCCGAGGGGAGATCCGTATGGGCTGGATGAAAGACCTGGAGCCGAATGAGAAGCGGACGCTGGGCGCCTGCTTCGGCGGCTGGGCGATGGACTCCTTCGACGTCAATATCTACGGTCTGGTCATCCCCAGCCTTCTGGCGGTGCTTCACTTCACGATGGCCGAAGCGGGCATGCTTGCCACCGTGGCGTTGCTGCTGTCGTCCGTCGGCGGCTGGGTCACGGGCATGCTGAGCGACCGCTACGGTCGCGTCCGCATCCTGCAATGGACGATCCTGTGGTTCGCCTTCTTCACTTTCCTGTCCGGCTTCGCGCAGGACTTCAACCAGCTCTTCATCTGCCGCGCCCTGCAAGGCTTGGGCTTTGGCGGGGAATGGGCCGCCGGAGCCGTCCTGATCGGGGAAACCATCCGCGACCGTTATCGCGGCCGGGCCGTCGGCACGGTGCAGAGCGGCTGGGCGATCGGCTGGGCCGCAGCGACCATCCTGTTTTGGGGCGTATACAGCACGCTGCCGGAAGAGTTGGCGTGGCGCGTCATGTTCTGGTTCGGTCTGGCGCCCGCTCTGCTGGTCTTCTACGTCCGGCGCTTCGTGCCCGAGCCGGAGTTGCGGAAACACGCGGAGCCGGTGCAGGGTTCGGCGCTGTCGCAGATGATGGCGGTGTTCCGGCCCGACGTGCTGCCGCTGATCGTCGCCACCTCGATCCTCGCGACCGGTGCGCAGGGCGGCTACTACGCCGTCACGACATGGCTTCCGACATTCCTCCGGACCGAGCGGCACCTGACCGTCCTCGGCACGTCGAGCTACCTGCTGGTGCTGATCGCGGGCGCCTTCGCCGGATACCTCGTTGCCGCTCACGCCGCCGACCGCTTGGGGCGCAAGCCCACGTTCCTGATATTCGGGTTGGGCGCCGGCGCCGTCGTCGGGCTCTACATGCTTTTGCCGATCAGCGACGGGCTGATGCTGGTGCTGGGTTTCCCGCTCGGCTTCTTCTCCAGCGGCATCTTCTCGCCGATGGGCGCTTTCCTGGCGGAGCTGTTCCCGACCGAAATCCGGGGCACGGCGCAGGGCTTCGCGTACAACTTCGGCCGCGCGATCGGTGCGCTGTTCCCGTCGATGATCGGTTATCTCAGCGCCAAGGTTGGCCTGGGCACCGCCATTGGGCTATTCACGGTCGGAGCCTATACGCTGCTGTTGCTGGCGCTGCTGGTTCTGCCGGAAACGCGGGGGCGGAGCCTCGCCGATATCAAGCTTGGCGGCGCGCGAAGCGTGGCGGCGCCGATACGGCGGGAGGTCAGGTGACGGGAAGGACGATGCGGTGACAGGCGCCGACGATACCGGGAAGACCCCGCTCAAGCTGCTGCCGGCGGGGGAGGCCGCCTTGCTGGTCGAGCTTGGCGACGCCATCGATCCCGACCTGAACGAGGCCGTCCACCGCCTGGACGCCGCGATCAACCGGGCGGCGCCCGAAGGCTTGGTCGAGACGGTGCCGACATACCGCTCCATCCTGGTCAACTTCGACCCGACCCGCACGACGGAAGCCGCCCTTGCCGACGCGATCACGTCCCTCAACGCCGAAACCTCGGAGGCGAGCGGCGCGGAGCTTCGCCGCTGGTTCGTCCCGGTCCGCTTCGGCGGCGAGCATGGCGAAGACCTGAACGCTGTCGCCGAACGCGCCCGCCTGACCCCGGAGGAGGTCGTCGACCTCCACTGCGCCGCCGAGTACCGGGTCTACATGCTGGGCTTCTCGCCCGGCTTCGCCTATCTCGGCGGCCTGCCGGAAGCCCTGCACCAGCCCCGGCGGGAGAACCCCCGGTCGGTCACTCCCGCCGGCAGCTTCATGCAGGGAGGAGCTCAGGCGGCGCTGTCGCCGGTCGCGATGCCGAGCGGCTGGCACCTGATCGGCAAGACTCCCCTGCGCCTGTTCGATCCCGGACGCTCCCAGCCTTTCCTGCTGGCCCCCGGCGACCGGGTGCGTCTGGTGTCCGTCACGATGGCGGACTACGACCGCATGGCCGGACAGCCCGGCCTGCTGCCCGAGAGCGAGGCGATCGGATGAGCGGCGCGCTCGAAGTCGTCGCCGCCGGCCCCGGTTCCACGCTTCAGGACCGGGGACGTTTCGGCCACCAGCGTTTCGGCGTATCGACCGCCGGGGCCGCCGACCCGCTGCTGCTGGCCGCCTCCAACGCCCTGGTCGGCAACGAAGCCTATGAGGGCGCCATCGAATTCACCCTGGTCGGCGACACCTATGAAGTCGCGGCGGAGTCCTGCCGCATCGCCGTCGCGGGCGAATCCTACCTGACGATCGACGGCCAGCCGCATCTGTCCTGGACCAGTCATCGCCTGACGCGCGGCCAGCGCTTCCGCCTCGGTGCCCTGGCATCGGGAGCACGCGGCTACCTTGCGGTGGCGGGCGGTTTCGACGCCGCTCCCGTGCTCGGCAGCGTTTCGACACACCTGCGCAGCGGGCTGGGCGGCTTCTCCGGCCGGCGGCTCGCTCCGGGCGACCGCCTGCCCCTGAAGCTGGCGGAAGCGCCGCAGGAGCCTGAGCGCACCCTCGACCCTCGCCGCATCCTTGCACGCACCGATGTGCTGAGGGTGGTGCTTGGGCCACAGCAGTCGCATTTCACCGACGCCGGTCTGGCGACTTTCCTGGAGAGCGAGTTCACCGTGACGGCGGAAGCCGACCGCATGGGCTACCGGCTCGACGGGCCGGCGGTCGAGCACGCCGGCGGCTTCAACATCATCTCGGACGGCATTCCGCTGGGGGCCATCCAGGTGCCGGGCACCGGCAGGCCCATCGTCCTGCTTGCCGACCGGCAGACCACCGGCGGCTATCCCAAGATCGCCTGCCTGATAGCGCCCGACGTCGCGGCTCTGTCCCAATTCCGGCCGGGTGCCAAGCTTCGCTTCCGGGCGGTATCGGTGGAGGAGGGGACGGACGCCCACCGCGTCTTCGCCGAGTTGATCGGCAACCTGCCGGCCTTGGTGGAGACGGCGATCCCTGGCGGCATTCTGGACAGCGAGCGGCTGCTGTCGCTAAACCTGATCGACGGGATGGTCCTGGCGGGACCTCCCGCCGGCCCGGACCGATAACGGAGAAGAGCCATGAGCACCGGCATCAGCGTGGACCTGAACTCCGACTTAGGCGAGGGCTTCGGCCCCTGGAGCATGGGCGACGATCGCGCCATGCTCGACATCGTCTCCTCCGCCAATCTGGCCTGCGGCTTCCATGCCGGCGATCCCGTCATTATGACGGACACCGCCAGGGTGGCGCTTGAGAAGGGCGTCGCCATCGGAGCCCATCCCGCTTTCCTCGATCTCTGGGGTTTCGGCCGCCGCCGGATCACCGGCGACAGTCCGGCCGATATCGAGAAGATGGTGGCGTACCAGATCGGTGCCCTGCAAGGCGTCGCCGCCTTGTCCGGCCATCGTGTCAGCCACGTCAAGCCGCATGGCGCGCTCTACAACATGGCGGCGGCCGACCGGGCGCTTGCCGACGCCATCGCCAATGCCATCCGCGCCGTCGATCCCCGCCTGCTCTTCGTCGTCCTGCCGGGCAGCGAGATGGAACACGCCGGCCACGCCGCCGGTCTGGCCGTCGCCTGCGAGGTCTTCGCCGACCGGAGCTATCTCGACGACGGCAGTCTGGCGCCGCGCGGCCAGCCCGATGCCCTGATCCACGATCCGGACGAGGCGGCCCGCCGCACGGTGGAGATGGTGACGACCGGCAAGGTCCGGGCGCTGTCCGGCCGGATGGTCGCGGTCAAGGCCGACACGATCTGCATCCACGGCGACAGCCCCGCCGCCGTCGCGATGGCAAGGGCGGTGCGAAGCGCCCTGACCGACGCCGGCGTCGCGATCCGCCCCATGCACGAGACGATCCGGCACGTCGCGGCCGGCTGATCACATACCTGAGTATACCTGAAGAACAGGCGACCGAAGCAATTTCGAGCCCTCCTGAACGATCGGGAAGCGGCGGCGTTCCGTCACTCGGCAACCCTGTGAACGCTGCCGTTTCCAAGAATCACTGGAGGAATTGCCTGTGAGTTTTCTCATAGCCCTGGCGGCTCTCGTCTTTCTGATGTTTGTAGCTTATCGCGGCTTCAGCGTTATCCTTTTCGCTCCCGTGGCGGCCCTGCTCGCCGTACTGCTCACCGACCCCTCCGCCGTGCCGCCGATCTTTACCGGCCTGTTCATGGACAAGATGGTCGGCTTCGTTAAGCTGTACTTTCCCGTCTTTCTGCTTGGCGCGGTCTTCGGCAAGGTCATCGAACTTTCGGGCTTCTCCAAGTCCATCGTCGCGACGGTCATCCAGTTCGTCGGCCGCCAGCGCGCCATGATGGCGATCGTGCTGGTCGGCGCTGTGCTGACCTATGGCGGCGTCTCGCTGTTCGTGGTCGTCTTCGCGATTTATCCGTTCGCGGCCGAGATGTTCCGCCAAAGCAACATCCCCAAGCGCCTGATCCCCGGAACGATAGCGCTGGGCGCCTTCACCTTCACGATGGATTCGCTGCCGGGAACGCCGCAGATCCAGAACATCATCCCGACGACCTTCTTCAAGACCGACACCTGGGCGGCCCCCATCCTCGGCACCATCGGCGCGCTGTTCATCTTCACGGTCGGCCTGACCTATCTGGAATGGCGGCGCCGTCAGGCCGCCGCCAGGGGCGAAGGCTATGGCGAAGGTCACCTGAACGAGCCCGAACCGGTCCAGGACGAAAGACTGGCGCATCCGGCCATCGCCATCCTGCCGCTCGTCCTGGTCGGCGTGATGAACAAGGTCTTCACCTCGATGATCGCGTCCAGCTACGGGACCAGCAACGAGGTCCAGCTTGCCGGCATGGCGAAGCCGCTGGTGACCGACGTGACCTCCGTCGCCGCGATCTGGGCGGTCCAGGGAGCGCTGCTGGTCGGCATCCTCACGGTGCTGGTGTTCGCCTGGGGTCCCGTGACCCGCAAGTTCGCGGAAGGCACCAAGGCGGCGATCGGCGGCGCCCTGCTGGCGTCGATGAACACCGCGTCGGAATACGGCTTCGGGGCCGTGATCGCGGCCCTGCCGGGCTTCCTGGTGATCCGCGACGCACTCAGCGCGATCCCCGATCCACTGGTCAACGAAGCGATCAGCGTCACGGCACTGGCCGGCATCACCGGCTCCGCTTCCGGCGGCATGAGCATCGCGCTGGCCGCGATGGCGGACCAGTTCATCGAGGGCGCCAATGCGGCAGGCATCCCGCTGGAAGTCCTACACCGTGTCGCATCGATGGCGAGCGGCGGCATGGACACGCTGCCCCACAACGGCGCCGTGATAACGCTGCTGGCCGTCACCGGCCTGACTCACCGCCAGTCCTATGGTGACATCTTCGCCATCACCTGCACCAAGACGGCGGCGGTCTTCGTCGTGATCGGCGTCTACTATCTGACCGGTCTGGTCTGAAATCGGCTGGACAGCCGGGGCCGTCAAGGCTCCGGCTTTTCTTCATCAATCATGCTTCGTGATATATTCGTGAGTTTTCACACCGAAGATCTTTCTTCAAAAATGTATCCATGCTTGCGGGAGCGATCTGCAACCTAGATTGCGGCAAATCAAAACGATGATTCAAGAACATCGAGTATTTGCGTAGCGCTTCCAGTCCTGCAATCATGGAAGAAAAACATGGCGCCCAACGAAATTGATTCAAACAAACTGACAACCGATCTGGAAGGAGAGAAATCCAGTTCATGCTTAGCGCCTGCGATGATGGATATCATCCTGTACTGGAACGCGGTGGCGCTCGAGGCGAACCGCGAATCCCACACCGTCGAAAACGGCGAACAACGTGGGCCGACGCTCAGCGCGCGGGCTCTCGGGATCGTTCATCTGGCCATGCACGATGCCTTCTTCGCCATTGAAGGTGGGCATGACCCCTATATGAGCCTTCCGGAAAACCCGTCGGGTACTGCGGTGCCTCAGGGAGACAACACCGTGGCGGCAGTGTCCGCGGCCGCCTGCACCGCACTTTCGGCGCTTTATCCAAGCCAGCGTCCCAAGTTCGAGGCGGCCTTGCTGGGCGTCGATATCCTGGCGACCAATGCGGCGGTCAGCAATGCGTTTGGCCGGGCCGTCGCACACCAGATGATCGCCAAGCTGATGATCAAGGCTGGCGAACCCGGCGTCAGCGATCTTGGCTACGAAGCCTCGTTCGCCCATGCCCGTCACCGGCAGGACCCGGACAATCCCGGTCAGGGATTCTATGGACCGTTCTATGGTACAACGGCCAGTCCGCTGGCGGTGACCACATCCCATTCGCTCAACGCGCCGCCGCAGCCGGGCACGTCCGGATACGATGCCGCACTAGCCGAAATCGTTGCGAAGGGCGGGGCCACCGCCTTGAAATCCACGACGCGGACGCCCGAGGAAACGCTGATCGGGCTCTATTGGGCCTATGACGGCGTGAAGATGATCGGCACGCCGCCCCGGCTGTACAATCAGATCGTCCGCAGGATCGCACAGGGCAAGGGCAATACTCCAGCTGAGAACGCCCGCCTGTTCGCCCTGGTCAACGTAGCCATGGCCGATGCCGGCAAGTTCGCATGGGCGGAGAAGTTCGATCACGACCTTTGGCGCCCGGTGCTGGGAGTGCGGGAGAGCGATCCGTCCATGGGACCGACCGCCACTCCGAAGAGTGTGCTCGATGGGGTGGGCAATCCCTTCTGGCTGCCGTTCGGTGCGCCCAAGACCAACGAACCCGGAGCCAAGAGCTTCACGCCGAACTTCCCGGCTTATCCCTCGGGTCACGCGACCTTCGGAGCGGCGGCGTTTCAGATGGTCCGTCGTTTCTACGGCGAGAAGGAAGGCTTCTTGAGCGCAGACAACCCGCAGAAGCCGGACACCATCTGCTTCGACATCGTGTCGGATGAATTGAACGGCATCAGCGTCGATTCCAACGGAACCGTCCGCCCCCGTCACAAGCGCCACTTCAAAAGCCTGTGGCACGCGATCTTCGAGAACGGACTGAGCCGCGTCTTCCTGGGCGTACACTGGATATTCGACGCCTTCGATGCGGGCGACGTCAAGAACGGCGACGGCTTCAAGGATTCCGACGACATCACCTATACGACGCAGGTGGGCGGCGTGAAGCTGGGTTTGGATATCGCCAACGACATCTACGACACGGGCATGAAGGCCAGCCCCCTGTAAGCGTCCGATGTAACGGTGGCTCCGGCCACCCACGACGGCAATCAGGCGAGATTACCAGCAGGCTTGGCGGAGGCCGGATTACCGGCTTCCGCTAAAGTCGTGATTGCATCCCAATTGAACTAAATAAAGCGGTAATGGATATTTAACCTGCAAAGCTGGTTTTTGTATCATTTGTGTCCTTTCACACAGAAGAAAACCCGGCACTAAAACAATATCACGCAAGTTTCCAATCACGGATCGCTGGGAGTTTATTGAACATGCCTCCAATTGGATCACTTGTCTCTGATAAAGCTGGTAAATCGAAAACCGCCGATACTTCACCGATGCCGACGCGCCGGGTCTTCTTGAGGATGGCGACCGCACAGGGGATCGCTCTGCCCGCCGCATGCGGCGTCCTCTACGACATGGCCAACGCCGCACCCGCCGGTGCTGCAATACCGGCACATACCCCGTCGAATGCCCCGGCCCACGCCCCCGCCCATAAGGGAGCGCTCCGCCCCGAACCCGGACTTGAGCCGGCGCATGCTCAGATCATGCGCGACTTCATGCATCCGAAGCTGGAATTGACGCGGCTGCTCCACGAAGCCGCCGAGATCGAACATGCCCTGATGGCCCAGTACCTCTATGCAGCCTTCTCGCTGAAGGTGGAATATGAAGCGGTTCGCGGCACCGGGGCACCAACCGCCGACGACCTCGTCGGGGTGGCCGTGCAGGAAATGCAGCATCTGGGTGCTGTCAACCGCCTGCTGGTGGATTTGGGCGCCGCACCGCATATGGGCCGCCAGGACTTCCCCTATGAACCCGACCTGTACCCGTTTCCGTTCCAACTGGAGCCGCTGAGCCGGCACAGCCTCGCCAAATACGTCTTCACCGAAGCCCCGGAAGGCGCTCTCGACCCGAAGCACGCCCAAACGGCCGAAGACCGCCGTTTCCTTGCGGAGTTGAAGACCGTACTCGGGCGGGAAACCCGGCCCAACCATGTCGGCACTCTCTACGGGACGATCATCGACCTCGTTTCCGAACTACAGGCAATGCCCGATAATAACCAGCTCCCGGACCTGGAGATGTGGAAGGTCAAGCTTGAAGACATCAAGGGAGAAGGGGAAGTCGATCACTATCAGTTCTTCAGGAACCTCTTCATGGGCCGGCACGCCGGCTTCGCGGGGCACCCGGACATCTGGAGCCTGTCGCCCGGCGACGCGGCCTACCCCTCGTTCAAGCTGCCGCTCGACCCCAGCGCCTACAAGGGGCATCCGAACGAGATCGAAGACCCCGTGGCCCTTGGGCTGGCGTGGCTCGGAAATCTGGAATACTGGACGGCGCTGTGCCTGCTCGACATCCACTACCGGGAAGACGGGGACGCCGCCCTCGATCTGGCGCGGGCTCATATGCTGGGACCGCTGTGGTCGCTGGGGACCCATCTGCCCAAGCTGGGCACCGGGATTCCGTTCGATCCCCTGAGCCTGGGCTATGCGCCGGGCCGGACCCCGCGCGAAAGCGTGCAGTTCACGGCGACGCTGGTGCGGGAGGCGGCCCAGGTCGCGCGTGTCCTGGAACGGCATCTGCCGAGCGATTTCCCGATCGATCAGCACGCCGATACGATCGCCGCCCTGGAGAACGATCTGGTCGCCCTATTGCCGAATGGAAACACGCATCGCTGACAGGTCCCGGTGAAATGGCGGGCGGAAAGGCAGGCAAAATGAAGGAATGAGTAGAAAAGGCGCTGAATGTGCCAAATAGCACTGTCCGGGAAAAATTTTGGACTGATAAGGTTCCGACCCGGACATTGCTTTTTGGACCCAGAAAAGCGGCTTTTTTCCTGAAGAAACTCCACGGTCAGGATAGGCGGCCAGGATAAGCGGCCAGGATAGGCGGCCAGCCGGTCCGAGGGTGATGCCCGCTGACGGGAAGCGGTTCGCATAGCTCGATCGAACGGAGATTCAGCATGACGTCCAAGCATTCGCGGGTACGGTGCGGCAAGGAAACTCTGGAAAGCTTCGAGATCTTCAAGGGAGTGCCTGCCGAGGCCGTGGAAATCTACTCGAAGCGGTGCGCCTGGAAGCGGTTTGAAACCCATCAGGCACTGATCGAGTACAAGGACACGACCCGAGACGTCTTTTTCATCTCTTCCGGCCGGGCACGTGCAACGTACTATGCGGCAAGCGGCAGGGAAATCAGCTTCCGCGATCTCGGCCCCGGCGAGATGTTCGGCGAAATCTCCGCGATCGACGGCCTGCCCCGGTCCATCAGCATCGTTGCATTGACCGAAATGCTGGTCGCGATAATGCCGGCGCAGGTGCTCCGGGAACTGATCAGGGACTATGAGCAGAGCGCCACGGCGCTCATGCTTCGGATGACCCGTATGATACGGGGCCTGTCGGAGCGGGTAGTGGAATTCAGCACGCTGGGGGTGCAGGACCGCATCCGCGCCGAGCTGCTGCGCCTTGCCCGGAAGTCGTCGCCCGGCCAGAATACCGCCGTGATCTTCCCGGTGCCGACCCATACCGAATTCGCCAACCGCATCAGCACCCACCGCGAGGCCGTGACCAGGGAACTCAGCAATCTCTGCCGCGCCGGGCTGCTGGAACGGCAGGATTGCAGCCTGATTGTCCGCGATGTCGAAAAGCTGTCCATGATCGTTTCCGGCGCGCTTGGGGAGTGATGCGCCAAGCGGTTCGTCAGATCGTCCGTTCCGGCAGGGTGATTTCGGCGGAATGTCCGTAGGCGGTTGGTCTGAATTTACTTCAATATGTACCTAATAGTAACTGTCCTCCTTCTTGGTAAGACGAAGAAGCTGGGGGAGGGTTGCGGATTTGAAGTCGGTCGCGGCGCTGGCTCGGGAAGGGCAGGAGCCTGAAAAGGCCGATTTCATCATGCCGACCGCAGAAGAGATCGCGACGCTGCCGGCCAAGACCATCGAGCGGATACACAGGTACTCGGCGGAGCTGCCGCCCTCCGCCGCCCGAGCGGCATTGGAGGAAGCCCTGCGTCCCCGCCTGCGGACGACGCGGCCGCCCAAGACGGTCACCCCGATGCGGCTGTTCTGCTGGCCGTTCGAAGACCTGCTGACCGACCGCGACCCACGCCTGAGACCGCCGGCACTGATCCCGCGCCGGGTTCTGATGCCGTTCTGGACCATGCTGACCAAGCCTTCCACCGTGTCCGACCTGCTGCGCGGCCCCAGCGAGGAGCACCCGCTGCCGCTTCGCACAGACTACGGAGCGCTGGAACACCCGCTGTTCGAGGCAAGCAGGAGCACGCTGTCGGCGATGCGGGCAGCCGCCGTCGGAAATGCGGGGATTGCCAATGTCGGCAAGCGGATACACCCCGACATCTGGGACATCGTACCGGAGATGGAAACCGCCATCGGTCTCCGGCGCCAGCTCTGGCTGATCAAGCAGCACTTGCTGGCGAACCGCGTCGGTCTGGCGGTCAGCGAATTCCTGTCCAGCGTGCGCAGCGACGCCCTCTCGATGCACGTCCTGCTGCTGTCGCTGGCCCGCTCGCCGCAGAGCAGGAAGATGTTCCCGGCCTTCGCCGACGCGCTCTGCCGGGAAAAGTCGCAGGAAGTCGTCCGCGTCCTCTCCGACATCACCCGCTGCACCTTCGACGACGCCCGCCGCGATCTCGGCGTCGAGAACGCGGAGGAAGCGGCGCGCGACCTCGACCCCGTCACGCTGGCGCGCGGTCTCATACCGGTAGCCGAACGCCTGAGCATCCTGCGGTCCCAGCCAATGGGACGCGCCGGGAAGGTCGCCGCCGACCGCTTGGGCGAGGACCTCAAGGCGGCGGTCCGCGACAAACTGGTAAACAACGTCGATGACATGATCGACCGGCTGCCCGACACGCCCCGGACGGCCAACGAGACGGAGTTCGTCTCCGCCCTGATGTCGGCCGTCGGCATGCTGACGATCGGTCGCGATGTCTGCGCCGACGCCGGCTTCAAGGACATGACAAGGTTTTCGGTCGAGCGGCTGATGGTCACGACGCAGAAGCGGATAAGCACCCTGGCGCGTCCGGCGCCGGGCGCCGCCCCCGAACCCGCCCTGGCCGACCGCGCGCTCCGTGTCGCGGCAAGGGCCGCCCATGCCTTCGAATCGCTGTCCGCCCAGGAGGAAGTGCTGTCCTTCCTGCAAGCGGCCTTCACCGACGCGACCGGCCGTCCGCCCCCGAAGACGCGGGAGGCGTTCCTGTCCGAAATCGTCCGCTCCTGCTGCGCACCCGTGCGGGACGTTTGAGCCGCCGATGCGACCTGTTTCGTCAACCAATCCGGCCCATCATCGCGGCGTCGCCGACCCCGCACCCTGGAAGAGTTCAGCACCATGACCGAGACGCCGTTCACGACCCGTCTTGCAGGCGACTACGTGCCCGCGACCTTCGAGGAGCGCGGCGCCACGGTCCCGTTCCAGAAGCCGGAACTCGCCAATGCCCGTATCCGGAAGAACGCCCAAGGGGAGTTTGAGGTGCTGGTCTACGGCTTCTCCGGCGGTCGCGGCGTCTATATCCTGCCGTGGCGCAGCGTCCCCGAAGTCCTGCGCCTCAATCTCCACGACCTGACCCTGCATGCCGAGGTTTTCACCACCAATGCCGTGACGCCCGAACGTATTCAGGTGGCACTCTACCGCGTCGCCCGCAGCGGGCTGGCGGGAGAGGACATGCTTGAGAGCGCGGACGACATGCTGGCCGAGCGGGCACAGGTATCTTCCGCGACGACTCTCCACATCCTGCGGCGTTTGCTGCCTGACGCCGGTCTGCCTGAAACCGGATTGACGGTGAATGGGTTTCGGATGACCCCGGCGCTGCTCGGGACATCGGCCGGCAAAGCAGCGGCCCGCGCCGCCTTGCAGGCGGCGGCCAATGCCGGATCGCTGGGGATGGATGCCGACGCGGCGTTCGAACGGGTCCAGAAGATGGCATCGCTGATGCTTCCCCTTGGGACAGACGCCAGGGAAAATCCGGGGCAGTTGAGATCGCTGCTGGCGAGCATTCGCGCCTTCGCCACCCGCCCCGGAGCCGATGCCGGGGAAGGAGCGGCCCTTGTGGCCGAAGTGGCGCGGCTGACGCTGGCGATCGGCGACGACGCGATCCGGGAAATCGACCACGAGATCGCCGAACCGGGTGCTTTCCTCAAGGACTGGGACACCCGCAGCCAGCGGCTCAAACACTCGGTTGAACGCCTGTGGTGGCTCCTGGACGGATGGAAGCCGGTCTGCGACCTGTGGAGCGGATGGTCCGGCGCATCCTGCGATCCCTTGCTGATGCTGACGACATTGCGCATCCTTCCCCTGGTGCCCCGCAACGAATGCGGCCGCTTCCACGACGACGGCGCGAGCCTCTACCAGCGGCAGTCCAGCGTCTTCGGAAAGATGCAGGAGCAGGCCTGAAGCTCCGGCAAAAGCCGGATCGTCGAAAAACTCTTCCATAATCGTCATGACATCGCTATCATCACAAATGGCAGCGCTGTCATGAGTGTTCAGGCGGGTCTGCCGTCCTGGACCGATGCGAGAACTGGAACCGGTGATAATGAAAAACCTCAAGGTGGAAACGCGCGAGAAGCTGAAGACCGTCAGCACCGCGACATTGGCGACCGCGCTCTTCAAGCGGGGCCTGCGCAACCAGATGATCCAGGACGTCCGGCCGCTCGATCCCGACGGCGCTCCGATGGTTGGCGAAGCCTTTACGCTGCGCTACATCCCGGCCCGCGAAGACCTCAACACGATCGGCGTGTTCCAGGACCGGGCGCACCCGCAGCGGAAGGCGGTGGAGGAATGTCCCGAAGGAGCGGTTCTCGTCATCGACAGCCGCAAGAACGCGCGGGCTGCCTCGGCCGGTTCGATCCTGGTCACCCGCCTGATGAAGCGCGGCGTCGCCGGCATCGTCACCGACGGCGGTTTTCGTGACTCGCCGGACATCGCCCGGCTTGATATCCCGGCCTACCACAACCGGCCCTCGGCGCCGACCAACCTGACCCAGCATCAGGCCATCGACATCAACGTGCCGATCGGGTGCGGCGACGCGCCGGTCTTTCCCGGCGACGTGATCGTCGGCGACGGGGAGGGCGTGATCGTCATCCCGGCCGACATCGCCGACGAGATCGCGGACGAGGCGGTCGAAATGACCGCGTTCGAGGATTTCGTGACCGAGCAGGTCATGGCAGGCCGCTCGATCCTCGGCCTTTATCCTGCAACCGAGGAACGGACCCGCGAAGACTTCGCGGCTTGGCGCAAGGCCAACAACCGCTGACGATAAGACGTTTTGCGACGCATTGAAAAAACTAAAACCGGAGGAAACCCCATGTTGAGAAGAACCCTGCTGCGCTCGGTCCCCGGCGCCCTGACGGCCCTGCTGTTCGCCACCGTAGCCGCCCTGCCGGGCCGGGCCGATGCCCAGGCCGCCGCCGGCTACCCCAACAAGCCGGTGACGATCATCGTGCCGTTCACGGCGGGCGGCAATACCGACGCCTTCGCCCGCATGGTCGGCGACGAGTTGGACAAGGCGCTGGGTCAGCGTTTCCTGGTTGAAAACAAGCCCGGCGCCGGCGGCAACCTCGGCGCCGCCGCCGTGGCGAACGCCCAGCCCGACGGCTACACGCTGGGCATGGGGACGGTCAGCACCCATGCGATCAACCCGTCGCTCTACAAGAAGCTGCCGTTCGACGCCGACAAGGGCTTCGCCCCGGTGTCGCTGATCGCGACCCTGCCCAACGTGCTGGTGGTCAACCCGTCGATCCCGGTCAACAACGTCCCCGAACTGATCCAATTGCTGAAGAAGGAACCGGAGGTCCACACCTACGCCTCGTCCGGCCCCGGCACCTCGCCCCATCTGGGCGCCGAGCTGTTCTCGACCCTGACCGGCACCAAGATGACCCATGTCCCCTACAAGGGCAGCGGGCAGTCGATCATGGATGTCGTCGCCGGTCACGTCGATATGGTGTTCGACAACATCCCGACGGCGGCGGCACAGGCCAAGGCCGGCAAGGTGCGGGCGCTGGCGGTCACCAGCCTGACGCGCGCCCCCCTGCTGCCCGACGTTCCCGCCATGGCGGAGTTCCTGCCCGGCTTCGAGGCGACGTCCTGGCACGGCCTGTTCGCTCCGGGCGGCACGCCGAAGGATATCGTCGAGAAGGTCAGCGCCGAGGTCCAGCGCATCATGAAGCTGCCCCACATCCAGGAGCGGATGCAGGGCATGGGCGCCACCCCCGTCGGCAATACGCCGGAGGAATTTACGCAGCATATCGCGGTCGAGCGCAAGAAGTGGGCGGAAGTGGTCAAGGCGTCAGGCGTCAGCCTGGACTAACGGCACGTTCCGGTTGTTGTGGTAACGCTGTCATCACGGTAACGGCGTTACCACCGGCCTGCACGCGATGCCTCTTGGCGCTTTGGAGACACAGGCCGCCCCTGCGGCAAACCTACTCCTTGGAATATACCCCGCCCACTGGTAATGTCAGCGCTACCGCGATCCTCCGTTCGCCCTTCTGAAGCAGGCTTGGCCAGTGTCCCGCTCCGCTCCCTCCAGCCGCTCGTCCGGCAGTGTCACGTTGAGCGACGTCGCCAAGCTGGCGGGCGTTTCGCCGATCACAGTTTCCCGCGTGCTCAACCGGCCGGAGCTGGTGACGCCCGACACGATGGAAATCGTGCGCGACGCGATAGCACGGACCGGCTATGTCCCCAACATGCTGGCCGGGGGGCTGGCGTCCAAGCGAAGCCGGCTGGTCGCGGCGCTGTTTCCGACCATCGCGAGTTCGATGTTCGCCGAAACGATGGAATCCCTGACCGACCGCCTGGGCGAGGCCGGCTATCAGGTGCTGCTCGGCCTGTCCGGCTATCCGGCCGCGCGCGAGGACGACTTGCTGGAAGCGATCCTGAGCCGCCGTCCCGACGGCATCCTGCTGACCGGCATCATCCATTCGCCCTCGACCCGCCAGAAACTGCTGGCCGCGAAGATCCCGGTGGTGGAGATCTGGGATTATACCCCGACGCCGATCGACATGCTCGTCGGGTTCTCCCACGAGCGGGTAGGGGAGGCGGTCGGCGACTACCTGTTCGGCAAGGGCTACCGGCGGTTCGCCATGATCGGCGGCGATGACGACCGGGCCATGCAGCGCCGGAACGGTTTCCTCTCATCCCTCGCCAGACACGGCATCGAGGACGTGCCCACGATCGCCATTCCGGCGCCGGGCACCTTGCGGACCGGCCGCCAGGAGATGGCCCGCCTGCTGGACGGGGGCCGGAAACCCGACGCCGTCTTCTGCAACTCCGACGCACTGGCCCAGGGTGTAATAGCCGAAGCGCAGTCGCGCGGCATGTCCATCCCCGGCGATGTCGCGGTCATGGGCTTCGGCGACCTCGACTTCGCCGCCTACACCTTCCCCGCGCTCACGACGGTCCGGATCGACCGCCGGGGCATCGGCCGCATCGCCGCCGAAGCCATGCTGGCGCGGATGGAAGGCCGGAACGGCCTG
>DASQKT010000236.1:0-18740 GCA_035630415.1 Skermanella sp. | reverse complement strand
AACCGCCAGCCGGCAGACCGGCTTGCGCCATCACCATTCGAAGCCGTCCGACCTGATCGGCCGGCACCATGATCCTGGTGCCCTCGGCATTGACCTGATGGGGAACCTTCTGTTCTTCGAGCTGGCGGACGATGGCGCCGCCGTCCTTGGGGTCCAGATCGCTGTAAAGCAGGGCCATGTCCGGGGTGGACAGGCGGGTCATCAGATAAAAGAAGAAACCGATCAGCCCAAGCGCCACCACACCCATGGCGGCAAGCCGTACCGGGCCTAGATTGCGCAGGGTCTGGAGAAACGTGTTCAAGCTTGCTGCCCCCAGGCAACGTCCTATGAGGTCGGATCGGCGGACTGCGGAAGCACCCGCCGGCCCTGGCCGTCATGAGCCTGAAACGTAACGATATTTCCGTAAAGGGATGGTTAAAACAGGCTGGATTCGGTAGTCACCCGGCAAATTTTGCCCAGTTGGGTGTTCAGTCGAACGCTCAATAAAATAGCGCTAAGTACTGCATTCAAGACAGGATGCGTTCAAGACGGGTACTGTATTGAAGACAGGGCCGTAACAGCGGTTCAAAGTCATCCGGCAGTCATTCCACCAGATGCAGTTCGTCAAGATGTCATTCCGCAAGCGACGGCTTTTCGCCACCTTGACGATAGTCCTGCAACCGGGTGGCGCGAAGACCGCGCACGCCGTGGCTGTCGATAAGCCTCTGCCAGGATAGAAATTCCTCCACGGACAGAGTGTATCTGCGGCAAGCTTCCTCAAGGCTGATCAAACCACACCGTACGCCGGCCACAACTTCGGCTTTGCGCCGCATGACCCAGCGTTTCGTTTCGGGTGGCGGAAGATCTGCCTCCGTCATTACCCGCGACGCCAGGTCAGCGACACTGTCCATCATCGGGTCTTCTTTATGCGCTGTCATTCGACAGTGTACCTCGCGAATCCTTACTCATCCGTCGGCAGCGTGCGTCAGTATCCGAGTGGCAATTTAAAAAACTGCTAACTTGCGGAAATCTTGTCACTCGAAAGGGGTAATATGCCTCTTTGGATGTCATTCGCGGGCGTGGCGGGCAGGCCGGCAAACGATGAGATGTCTAATATGCCGCGGTGTGATGGGAATTTTGTTAACAATTGATATAGTCGGAAAAGAAAACACGCATACGACGTTAAGAATCTCTTGACTCCTTAAGGCGGAGTCGTGACCATATCGATCGGGTCACCAGTGTTGGATTAGCCATGATGGACGCCATTGGAAATACGCTGCAAGGAGCGACCGCCATACGCGGGTCGAGCCAGCAGTCTGTTAACCAGACGGCTCAACCGGAAGCCGATCCGCTCGCTGGTTCCGTCAACGAGCCTTCACGCTACTACAGTCCCGTAGTGCGCATCGACAGCGAGACGCAACGCACGGTCCTGCAATTCCGCGACGGTTCCGACGGCAAGGTGCTGATGCAATATCCGTCCGAGAAGCAGCTTGAAGCTTACCGGAGCAAAGCCAGTACCGAGCGGGCGAAGGAACAGGAAAAAGCCGAAGCCTTGATCTCCGGGGAAAAGGATGCCGTGGGCGGCGCCAGCCGTACCGGGACCAGTCAGACCGGAACCGGCCAGCAGGCGGGTTCCCCGATCGCAGGCAGCGCCGCTGGCGAGTCGGCGAGCGCCAGGGCGCCGGCTTCCTCCTCGATCCAGGCGGCGCCCATCTCCGTTTCCGTGTCGGCGCCACCCGCCGGAGCATCGGCCACCCAGTCCATGCCGTCGGTTACAGGTGGCGGCGGCGCACGGCCGGTTCTTCAGTCGATCTCAGCCTGAACCGCTCTCGGCCTGAGAGCGGTTCAGGGCTTCAGACCGGTTCTGGGACCGCTGCGGGTATGGTCGCCCGCATGGGATGGGAGCCAAGCGCCACATAGCGCACACCGTCCTCCAGCGTCAGGCGCTCAGGGACGAAGCTGTTCCAGAAATCATAGACGATGGCCGGCCGCGCCATGCCTCGGGAGAGCCTGGACAGCGGCATGCCCTGGAATGCGGGGTGGTTGTTGTGGACGATCACGAGATGGGCGCCGTCGAAAGCCTCATCGAGGCTTACCGCCGGCACCAATCCGAGTCCGCTCAGATCTTCTGCCGAAACGATCGGATCATATCCATATAGCCGCGCTCCCGGCAGCAGCCGCCGCAGCTCCGCCAGCAGCGGGATCGCGGTGGATCCGCGCAGGTCGTTTGTCTCCGGCTGGCCCTTGAAGGCAAGCCCCATGACCGTGATCTTCAGCGCGTCGGTGCGGTACCAGGGCTTGACCTCTCCGGCGAGGTATTCCGCGACTTCGACCATCAGCCGCTCGTTGATGGTGCGGGCGGCCGACGCGATCTCCGGCATGACTCCCCGGTCCAGCATGCTTTCGATCAGGATATGGCCGTCCTTGCTCAGGCAGGGACCGCCGACCGGTCCCGGCATCGGCAATTGCGTCCGCGCATATCCCAGCTTGCCGAAGGTGATGACCTCCGCGGCGGAAATACCGACGGCGCCGCATAGCCGCGCCACCTCGTTAGCGAAGGCGAATCCGACGTCCCGGCTGGTGTTGTCGATCAGCTTGATCATCTCGGCGGTCTCCGGGTCGCGGACCCGGATGACGGTCGGCGTCAGCGCGTTGAAGACCTGCGCCAGCCGGATCGCGCCGCGCTCGGAATTCGCCCCGACGATCTGCGGCAGGTGGGTCAGCTCGTAGAGCGCCCGGCCCTCCAGCGTCCGTTCCGGGCAGAATCCGATGTCGAAATCCCGGCCGGTCGCGGCCAGGATCGGCAGCACGACGTCCCGCGTCGTCCCGATCTTGACGGTCGAGCGCAGCACCACGGCGTCGCCGTCCTTCAATTGGGCGGCAATTTCCGCCGTCACCCGCTTCACCATGTCCATGCGGACCCGGCCGTCCTGATCCAGTGGGGTACCGACGGTGATGATGTAGAGGGAGACCGCCGGGTCGTCCGGCAGCGAATTCACGACCAGCAGACGCCCTGCCTGAAGCTGATGATCCAGCCGCTCGTCCAGGCCCGGTTCGAAGAAATGCGCCTTGCCGGTGACGATCTTGTCCGTGAAGCCCTGGTTGATCTCCACGCCCCAGACGGTATAGCCGGCCTCCGCCATGATGATGGCGAGCGTCAGTCCGACATAGCCCAGACCAATGATGCAGACGGTGCGGTCGTGCCGGTAATCCATGGGAGTCAGACTTTTCCGCTGAAGGATTTGACTTCAAACTTCGATTTCAATCAGGACCGGCGCTCACAGGCGGCCGGCGTCCAGTTCCGTCCGGACCCAGCCGACGACTTCGCGCACGCTGTCGCGGACCGGGATTTCGGCATCGAAGCCCAGCACCCGCGACGCCTTGGTGGTGTCGGGGATGCGGCGCTGGACGTCGTATTCGAAGGGTGCGTCGCTGGAGTAGCGGAAGGGACGGTCGCCGTTGACCTCGCGCCAGACCAATTCCGCCAGTTCCAGCACGGTGGTCGCATCAGGCGTGGACAGGTTGAAGTCCTCGTTGAGCGCCCGGTCGCTTTCCACGCACAGCCGGATGCCGCGTGCCAGATCGGCGCCGTGGGTGTAGCAGCGCACCTGACCGCCATCGCCCAGGATGTGCAGCGGGTCCTGGCCCTTCAGGACTTTCTGGGCAAGGTCGGGCAGCACGTGCGACATGCTGAGCTTGACGTTGCCGCTCATGATCTCGGCATCGCCCAGCGCCTTGCCTTCGCCGATGCCGACGCAGTTGAAGGGCCGGACGATGGTGAAGGGCAGGCCGTACTGCTGGTGCGCCGCCCGCGCGAAATATTCCACCGCCAGCTTCTGGAAACCGTAGCTGCTGGCCGGCGGCGGCGCCCGGCTGATCTCGGTCTCCGGCGTCGGGAACGTGACGGCGCTCTCGAACACCATGCTCGAACTCAGCACGTTGATCTTGGCCAGCCGCCCGGTCTTCCGCGCCGCGATGGCCGCGTCGAAGGTCGATGCCGTGATCCGCTCGTTCTCGGCGATCAGGTCGTAGGCGTATTGGTGGAAATAGGAGATGCCGCCGATCATGGCGGCGCCGGCGACGATCTGGTCGCACCCCGACGCCAGTTTCGTCATCAGCGCCACGTCCTTGCAGTCGCCGAACACGAAGCGGTAGTTGGGGTGGCTGTCATGCGCCTTGGCGACCGGGCCGTATTTGCTGAAATTATCGATGCCGACGACATGGTGTCCATGCCTGAGCAGTTCGGCGACGACATAACCCGCAATGAAGCCGGCAGCTCCGGTGACCAGGATTTTCATGTGCTTTCCGCGTTTTGGAAACCGGCGGCAGGCGCCGGCGGACGTCACCGACAAGGCTAGGCCACAACGGTTAACCAATTATGATTAAGACGGGCCTGATGAAACCTCGCATCGCTCCCGCCACATCCGGCGATAGGCCGCTTCCAGCGTCCGCGTGAATCCCGCCGCATCGCACAGGGGCGATGCGGCCATCCGCTCCCGCAGCTTCGACCGCAGGCTGGACAGCCGGTCCAGGTCGGCCGCCAGACCTTCGGCCCGGTCCAGATAGCTCGAAGCGTCCTCCGCCACCAGGCCGGTGAGGCCGGCGGCGGTGAGATGCGCCAGGCTGTGCCGGGTGCAGAACCGGTCCCCTGGCAGGGTGATCACCGGCACGCCCATCCAAAGCGCTTCCAGCGTCGTCAGGCCGCCGGAATAGGCGAGAGGGTCAAGGGCGATATCCACCGCGTTGTAGCTGTCCAGCAGTTGCGGATGGGGTGACGCCGGGCTGAGGATCAACTGGTCCGGCCGGATTCCATGGGCCTCGAAGCGGGCGGTGAGCCGCTCCCTCACGCGCGGCACCTCCAGCGCGAATGTCCGCAGCAGCAGGCGGCGGTCGCCCCGATCGCGCAGCAGGGTGCTCCACAGCGCTATGCTCGCCTCGTCGATCTTGGCGAGGTTGTTGAAGCAGCCATAGGTCACGCAGCCGGAACTCAGCGCCGGCAGCGGCCCGACCGGCGGCGCGTATGGCGGTGGTTCGTAGCAGACGTAGCAGTCCCGCAGCCGGACGATCCGCTCGACATAGTCGGCCTCGGCGCCTTCCGGCGTCTGGCGCGGGTCGGAGATCAGGTAGTCGATCTCTGCGATGCCGGTGGTGCCGACGTAGCCGGCCCAGGTTGCCTGGACCGGCGCCGGCTTCCAGGTGAAGGCTTGCAGCCTGTTGTTCGCCGTGTGCCCGGACAGGTCCACCAGGATGTCGATGCCGTCGCTTCGTATCCGCTCGGCCAGCGGGCGGCCGTCGATCGACGCCACGTCGTGCCAGTGGTCGGCGTATTCGCGGAACCGGTTGGTCATGGCGTCGGTATGCCGGCGCGACGAGTAGCAATGCACCTCGAACGCCGAGCGGTCGTGACGGGGAATCACGCCGATCAGGAAGAACCCGACGGGATGATGCCCGAAATCGGCGGAGACGTAGCCGATTCGCAACGGCCGCTCCGGGTCCGGATCGGCTGGCGCCTCCACCAGGGGCCGCTCCGTCGAGCCGTGGCGGGTCCGCCAGACGGCATGGCCACGTTTCAGGTCGGCCGCGTTGCGCGCCAGATCGTATTGCCGGGTCAGCAGCAGGTTGCTGTGGATCTCCGCGTTGTTCGGCTGAAGAAGCAGCGCGCGGGCGAGCAGCTTCGCCCCGGCCAGCGGTTCGCCGATGCCGTTCAGCAACACGCCGTAGGAGTTCAGCACGAAAGGGTCTGCGGGGCCATGGCACAGGGCGGTCCGGAAGATCGCCTCCGCCGTCGTGATGTCGTGCAGCGCCGAATGCAGCATGCCCAGGCAGTGCCGCAGATCGACGTCCCAGGGCCGGTGTTCGACCACCAGCTTCGTCAGCGGGATCGCCGCTTCGATCCGGCCGGCATCGCGGAGAGCTATCGCCAGCAGCCGCATCAGGCTGCCGTCCACCGCGTGCGGCGCCAGACGCGCCTGCCTGGTCAGGGCTGCCAGCGACCCGTCGAGATCGCCGGCGCCGAACCGGATCAGGGCGATATGATGATAGCTGGACTGGTTGTCGGGACGGTGTGCCACCGCCCGGCGCAACGCATCCATTGCTCCACCGCTCTGTCCCAGTGCGTGTCGCGCCACGCCCAGGTTGTGCCACGACGCACTGTGGCGGGGGTCGAGCAGCAGGGCGCGGCGGTACGCTTCGGCGGCGGCTTCGGCCAATCCGTTGTCGAACAGCACGTTGCCCAGATTGTACCAGCCGTCACGGTCGGCGGGATCGACCGCCAGCAGGCAGCGGTAGCACAGGATCGCCGCTTCGCGGTTGCCGGTGGTCCGGTGGAGCGTCGCGAGGCTCAGCCATGCCGGCGTGAAATGGGGGTTTGCCGCCAGTGCCTGACGCCAGAGCGTGCTGGCGTCGGTCAGCCGCCGTTCCCGCTCGGCGATCAGGCCGAGCAGGTGCAGGGATCCTGGATCGTCGGGATCGGCTTGCCGGATTTCCTCGCATAGCCATCCGGCCATCACGAAGTTCCCGGCTAGAAAAGACCGCTCCGCTCCGGAAAGCAGCTCGGCGGTCAGGGCGGCGGCCAAGGGGGTGGTAGAGGCGGCCCTGGAAGTACGGGCCGCCGGGTGCTCTTCAGACATGCAGCGTCCGGTGAAGCGTGGTCCTGTGGCCTCAGCCGGCGGGAAACTCGCGCACCAGCGCGTCGTCGAACTGGATCAGGTGGCGGGTCAGTTCGAGCGCGCCGAGATAGTCGCCCTTGCGGGCCAGTTCGGAGATGATCGCGAGGCTGCGCAGCACCGGCTGAAGCTCGGTCGCTTCGGCCCGGTCGTCCAGCAGGTTGATCAGGGCGTCGTGATGCCTGGCGGCACCGGCCGGGTCCAAGGTGAGAAGCTGGAGGGCGTAATAGATCTTCTTGGTCGCCGTATCGGCGTCCTTCTCGTCCAGGATCAACTGCTCGCGCGAGAGGATCGGGGTATCCTGCGGGACCATGAGCTTGCCGTCAGCGCTCTGATGGATCGGAATGCCCTTGACGATAACGGTACCGCCGGGAGTAAGCGGCAGGAGCTTCCAATCGGTCGTGTCGGTCATGTTCGTGCCACCCCAGTTGTGTCGTCGTTGGTTTTGCGGGGCGACTGAGACATGCTCCCGCCCGGTCGCGATCGGTCGGGATTATGTCTACTTCGCAAATATTTTGCAAGTCGGAGTTACACCGTTCGATGTAAGCCTTTTGGGAAACAAACTGCGTGCTTTTGCATCCGGATGAATTGGACAGAACGTTATTCTACCGCCGTCACAGTCGAAAGCTCATCCCGGCACCCGCTGCATGACGAATCGCCAGTATTGGTTTCTAGTAAAGCATTGTATGGACGGGGGAGTTTTCCCGCATGTTTCTATGACTAAAATTCTGGTTTGCAGCGATTGAATGCCGTCCGGCTCACACTTCGGCCGCCAGGACGTCCTCGATGGCCCTGACGCTGGGGGCATGGTCGAACAGCGCCGGCACGCGGTCGAGCACGCGGCGGGTGACGTGGCGGCGGAAATCCTTGTCCCGCCCCAGCTTCAGGGCGATCTCGACATACCGGGCGTGATCCGGCGCGACGCAGTCGTCCAGGTTCATCAGCTTGTAGAAGCCGTGGGTGTGGCGGCCGCGCATGAACTCGCCCGGCCAGGTCACGATCGGGGTGCCGAGCGCGAAGGCCTCCAGGCTGGTGTTGCCGCCGCTGTAGTGCAGCGGGTCGAGCATGACGTCGCTCACCGTCACCAGGCTGAGGAAGTCGGGCAGCGGCATCTGGCGCAGGAAGCGGATGCGCCCCACCACCTCCGGCCCCACTTGCGCGATGCGCCGACGCAGCAGGTCGTCCAGGTTGCGGTCGCGCCCCGAGAGCAGCACCACCAGGCCCTGAGGATCGCGCCGCAGCAGCTCGACCAGCGCCCGGTCGAAGTCGGGGTGGATCTTGAACAGGCTTTGCGGGCAGACATAGACATGGGCCTCGGCCGGCAGGCCGAAGGCCGAGCGCGGCTTGAGCCGGGCGGGCAGGGTGGGCCTTGCGTAGTGGATAGTCGGGCCGGGCAGGCGGACCAGCGTCTCGGAGTAGTGGCGCTCGGCCCCCTCCGGCTCCATCGCGTCGCAGCTCAGGAAGCGGTCGAGGTTGGGGATGCCGGTGGTGTCGGGATGGCCCCAGGTCAGGCATTGCAGCGGGGCGAGCCTGGCGAAGGCCAGGAAGTAGGTCAGGGCCGACATGCCGATGTCGGCGTAGTACAGCGCATCGAGCCGCTCGGCGGCGATCAGGCGTCTGGCGCCGTCGAGTTCGACCGGCAGTTCGACGACGCGGTCGGCCGCCGCCGCCAGGGCTGCCCGCATGGCGTCGCCGGGATGGGGTGTCGTGAACAGGGTGACGTGGAAGCGCCGGCGGTCCAGCGTCCGGATCAGGCCGAGGTTGAGCTTGGCGATGGTGTGCTGGTGCCAGTACTGGGAGACGAAGCCGACATGGACGCGGCCGTCGGTCCTTGGTGCCGGATCGGCGAGGTCCTGGGTCAGGCCGGGGCAGGCGGTCTCATACAGCTTGGCGACGGCGCGCTGGAGCGGCAGGTCGTCGGCGGCGTGGTAGGCCAGGTAGAAGCAGGTCTGTCCGACCTGGGCCAGCGGGTCGGCCAGCCGGATGCCGCGTTCGGTCAAGGCCGTGACCCGTTCCATCATCCGCCCGCGCGTCTCGGCGATGTGATCGAGGGAACGCGGGATGATCGGCAGCGCCAGCGCCATCTTCACCTCCAGCCCCGGATCGCCGCTCAGCCGGTGGGCGTGGCGGAACGACTCCGTCGCTTCTTCGACGCGGCCCTGCTGGCGCAGCGCCATGCCGGTGCCGACTGGGCCGGCGGGATCGCCCGGCCGCACCGTCAGGGCGCGCCCGAACTGCGTGATGGCCTCGTCGAACCGCCCCTGTTCGGTCAGGGCATTGCCCAGGTTTATCAGCGATGCGGCGTGGTCGGGCCGGCAGGCGACCGCGCGCCGCGCCGCGGCAGCCGCCTCGCCGATCCGGCCTCGCTGGTGCAGCGCGTTGCCCAGATTGCACCAGACCTCGGCGTCGTCGGACCGCCGGGCAAGAGCTGCCCGGTAGGCTGATATTGCCTCATCGAAACGGCCCAGCGCCGTCAGCGCGTTTCCCAGGTTGAACCAGGCTTCGACGAAGCCGGGGTCGAGCCGCACCGCCCGGCGATAAGCCGGAACCGCCTCGGCCGCGCGCGTCAGCCGGCGCAGCGCCATGCCCAGGTCGCACCAGCCGTCAGCATCGTCAGGCGACAGCGTCAGGCAGCGGCTGTAACAGGCCACCGCCTCGGCGGTCCTCCCCTGGTCCTCCAGCGCCGTTCCCAGAGCCCGGTGAATGGCGGCCCCTTCCGGCTCGACGTCGAGAGCGCGCCGGTAAAGCGCCTCCGCCTCGATTGCCCGACCGCCGGACTGATGCCACTGTGCCAGCGCCAGCAACTGCGCGATCATCGTAACCTCTCCCCGCTGATGCCGTCCCACGGGGTTCGGCTTGACCCCGGCAGGCCGGCACGGCATCTTCCCCGCTGATCGATAGCGGTACGCAAGGCGAGAGGACTCAGCATGAGCTACGAGCAGGTCGAGGAAGCCTGGCAGTTGAGCGAAGCGGCGCGCGAGCGTGCCGGAACGCTGGGGTCGGACCCTTCGCCCGCCGATTACTGGGCCGCACTGTTCAGCACCTCCGAACTCGTCGATGTGGAACGCACCCTGCACGAGGGCGGCGATCCGCCGGAACGTATCTTCCTGAAGTCGCCCTATGGGCTGCGCTGGAGGTCCGGGGAGAAGGACTGGATACCCTTCCGCCATGGGCCGATCGAACCCCTGCCGGTATGAACCACTCGGCGTAGGTCCGGGCGGCCGCGCGTCACGCCTTGCGGCTGTCCTGCCAACTCGGCTGGTCCAGGAAGCGGTCCTCGTGCTTCATCACGGTATCCGCCAGCTTCAGCGCCTGATAATATTCTCCGCGCGCAACCAGCTGGCGAATCGATTGCAGGGTTTCCTTGATAGCGTCGACCGTCGTCGCCTGGAAGAAATCGTCTATGAAGCTTTCCAGCGTGGTCATCAACGGCGGCCTTTCCTGATCGGTCGCCATGTATGAGTTCTGGATCATGAAATAAATACGCCGCGCCGGCGTCGAAGCGGCCTGCGGCGGCATGATGTGCTTTTCGGTCAGGAACGAAACATTATTCAGGAAAATCAGGGTGCAGCGGCCGTCGGCCTGAATCAATGCCCCATTTACGACGATACGTTCTTCTGGCGCCAGGCGAATCTTCAACGACACTGTGGATACCCGTATAAGGATGGTTCGATCTGGGGCCACAGTAGCATCTCGCGAACCCCGGCACAGTATATAGCTTCTAACTTTCACGCCATTCCACCCCTGCGGCCCTGGCGCATCAGGCAGCATGGGATGGAATGGCGCCTTGGATCAGCGCAGGCCCAGCAGTTCGGTCAGCATCTGGTCGGTGGTGCTGATGATCTTGGTGCCGGCCGAGTACGCCCGCTGGGTGATGATCATGCGGGAGAACTCGTCCGCCAGATCGACGTTGGAGGCTTCCAGCGAGGATGTGGCGATGTTGCCCGCTCCGGCGGTCCCGGCGTCGCGAAGGTTGTAGGCGCCGCTGTCGCTGGTCTGGATATAGACGTTGCCGGTACGCTCCTGAAGACCGTTGGGGTTCGTGAAGGTGGCGATCGGAATCCGCGCCAGATTCTGGGTCAGGCCGTTGCTGAAGCTGGCCACCACGTTGCCGTCGGTGTCGATCGCGATGCCGGTCCGCAGGCCAAGTTCGGCGCCGTCCTGGTTGATCGTGCCGACGCTGTAGTCCGACGCCGACTGGGTCAATCCGGAGATGTCGATCGTGATGGCTTGAGTCGCGTCGGAGTTGTTCGCCCAGTCCAGGCCGGTCAGGCTCAGCATCAGGTCGCCGGTCGTATCACCGGCCGGATCGAACGCCATATCGGTCGTGTTGGCCGCCTGGGTCGCCGTCTTGTCGATCTTGCCGTCGGACCCGAACACCAGCGTCTGCGCCGCCGTCGGAGTGGTGATGGCACCGCCGTTCGGATCGGAAAGACTGAGGCTCCAGGTGTTGGCGACACCGGTCGCCGTGAAGTCCATCTGGATCTGCTGGGCGGCGCCCAAACTGTCGTAGACGGTCATGCTGCGGCTGAAATGCGGTCCGGTGGCGGTGGTGGACTGGCGCGCGTCCAGGTTCAGAACGACGTCGGCCTGGGTAGTCTGCTTGGTCCTGCCGGACTCGAACCCGACGCTCACCGGGCTCAGGCTGGCGACGTCGGCGGTTGCGTCCACCAACTCGCCGTCGTCGCCGATCTCCCATCCCATCAGGTAAAAGCCGTTGGCGTTCTTCAGGAAGCCGTTCTCATCCTCCGAGAACGATCCGGCGCGGGTATAAAGCGTTTCCTGCGTACTGCTGCCGGTCGGGTTCTGCTGGACCACGAAGAAGCCGGAACCGGAGATCGCGACGTCGGTCGAAGACGCGGTCTGCTGCGGCGTGCCCTGCTGGTTGACCGTCTGCTCGGTGGAGGCGCGGACGCCGCCCGGCGAATAGATCGTGCTGCGGCCGGCCTGGGTGACCAGGCTGGAGAAGCTGGCCTCGTTCCGCTTGTAGCCGGTCGTGTTGACGTTGGCGATGTTGTTGGAGATCATTCCCATCGACTGGCTCTGCGCGCTCAGTGCGGAAACGCCGGTGAAAAGGGATCCGAACAGGCTCATGATACTCTCCTCGGTCTTGTCTGCGGCGGCTCTCTACGCTTCAGGGCGGAGGCTGCCGGTGTTGATCGATGCGTGACGATTCGTGCTTGTTACGGCGATGGATCAGGCAGCAGTAGGCAACTGGGCGTTGACGACGTTCTCCATCTTGACCGGCACCTTGCCCATCATCAGGGTCGTGACGCCGTTGCCGGCCTCTATCCCGGAAACTCGCCCGAACACGGTGGTCTTGGCGGTCATCAGCTTGCTGTCGGACTTGGGCGCCACCACGGTCATGCTGTAGCTGCCGGGTTCCGCGACGCTGCCGTCGGCTTTCTTGCCGTCCCAGGTCACTTCCTGCCGGCTGGTCGTACGCGCTCCGTCCAGGGTTTGGATCGTGAGGCCCTTCTCGTTCTTGATCTGGATCTTCGTCGAGGTCGAGGTTTCCGGCAGGGTGTAGGACATCTTGACCGGCTTGCCGTCGTAGGTGAAGGCGTTGCCGGTCGCTTCCACATCCAGCCCGATGAAGCCCAGCGAGGCCTGCGTCTGATTGTTGTTCTGCAAGCTCACCAGCTTATCCAGCTTGCTGTTCTGGCTGATCTGCTGCTCCACCTGGCTGAACTGGACGAGCTGGTTGGTGAACTCGCTCGACTCCATCGGGGACAGCGGGTCCTGGTTCTGCAACTGGGTTGTCAGCAGCTTCAGGAAGCTGTCGTAGCTCTGGGTCAGCTTGGCGCTGGAAGACTCTGCCGACGAGGTGGCGCTGGAGCCGGTGGTCTTGGTGGATGCCGTCGTGGTGGCCGCGGTCTGAGCGGCGGTGTTGATCGTCGTCATGGCTGTTCTCCTGGTGCGCGCTCAGATGCGGATATCGAGACGGTTGCGGTTCGCGCCGGAGGCGCTGTACTGGGGAGCCGCGAAGTCCGGTATCGCCGGCCCCTCGATATCCATCCCTGCAAAACCCTTGCCACGTCCGCCGCCGGGCTGATTATACCCGGCGAACTGCCGCTGGTTGCCGCCCTGGTTCTGGCCCTTGAGGTTGAAGCTCAGGCTTCCGGGGTCGGTCTGAAGGCCGGCGTCGTTCAGCGCGCGCTCCAGCGCCCGGTAGTCCTTCTGAAGCATCTCCAATGTTTCCGGCCGCTCGGCCATGATCGAGGCCTGGACTCTGCCGTCGGCGCCGAAATCCAGCTTCACCTCGACGCTGCCCAGTTCGACCGGCTTGAGGTTGATGACCATCTGGTCATTTTTGCCGGGTACGGCTTTGCCTAGCTGGACCGAAACCTGATCGGCGGCGCTGTGCTGCACGGCACTGCGGCCATGGGGTGCGGCGGCACGTTCCGCCGCCTCCGCCTCGGCGGGGCCGTGAGCCGCAGTCTGGACGCCGAGGCTGCCGTCGGCTTCCGGTTCCTTGTGCGCGGGCTTGGCCTTCGCCAGGACATCCTCGAAGCCCGGACCCGCTTCGGCGCCGCGTTCCTTGGCAACGCCGGGCTTGCCGTCATCGCCGGCACTGCCGGCAGCGGTGCGGAGGGCGGCACCGCCGCGAGTCTCGGCTTCCACGCCGGCGGACTGCGCCGACGAAGCGTTCCGCTCCACCGGCTGTTCGGCCGGCCGCTCATTGGCTTTTTCGATCCGGGCGGCATGCTGCTGGGCCTGCCGGCTGCCGTTGGTTTGGCCCTCCTGCCCGGAAGTGTCGGCCCCGGTCTGGGCATTTTCGTCCGCCGACCCGTCGCTGGCCGCGTCACCTGACGTCAACGGGATATCGCCGTCCGTGGCGGGAGCTGCCTGCTCATCCGGACTGACGGACTTCGTCATGGCGAGGTCTTCCGCGCCGGACCGCGACCCGGCCCTCAACCCGGCTGGAGCCGGTTCGCGGACGACCTGTACCGTGGCGGCGACGGGTACCGGAATATCCGTCCTGGTGGTCGGTTCCTGGGAAGCCGGAGCCTTGGACTGCTCCGCCTGCGCGGACGACTGCAAGGTCGAAGGCTGCTGCGCTGGGGGCTGCTGGGCTGACGATTGCGGCGCCTGTTTTCCTTGCCGCGCCTCGATCTTCGCTTTTCCTTCGGCCACCAGCTTCGCAAGATCTTCCTCGCTGATCCCGGCCTCGGCGTCCGGTATGGGCTCGCCGCTATCGGCGGCGGGTTCACCTTGCCCCGGCTGCGCGCCGAGTCCCTTGGCCGGTAGGCCGGGACCCGGCTGCGCAGGCGCCTGTAGTTGTCCGGGGATTTGCCCTGGTATTTGTCCAGGCGGAAGCGCGGCCAGCGGGTCTATCGCGGCATCTTCGGCGGGAGGCGGTGCATCGCCCGTCGCTGCCTGCTGCGGCTGCACGATCAGGTTCGGGAAGAACCCCTGTGCGATCAGGCTCAGCATCCCGTCTGGGATCGTGGACGACGCGCCCTGGCCCTGTGTTCCCTGACCCTGCGCGCCCAGGCCGGAGGAGGCCGTTTCGGACCCGCCTCCGTCTCCCGCCTCGCTTACACCCATGAAGTTGTTCATCAGCGAGAGGAAGTCGTCGTTCCCGGTTTCGCTACCGGATGCAACGACGGCACTGGCGCCGGTGCTTCCGGTCGATGCCGCCTGCGGCACCGGTTTGGCTTGCTTGATTTCCACGGCTTCCTCGCTGGCTATGCGCCATAAGGATTAGCAATCCGTGGGCCAGTTCATGATGTGCCGGCTTTACTTGAGCCGGTGCCGGAATTCCGGACTTTCGCGGCGATCTTCGGGAAGTTTTTGCCCAGTGACCGGCACCCCATGCCCGGCACGGGATGCCCGGTTTGAACGACACCCCGGCCCGTACGGATGCGGCCAACGCAAGACGGGCGGGACGCCTTGTGCGTCCCGCCCGTTCCGATCCGCCGGCTCCGTCAAGGATCACAGCGTGGTGTTGACCGCCACCGACATCGGCTGCGGCGGCCGGCCGGTCGGATAGCGGGCGCTCGGCCGGCCGTATCCACTGATGGCGCCCTGCTGCTGCTTCTGCTTCGTCACGTCGACGACGATGTCGATCACCCGCCGGGTCGCGGCCTCCGCCCGCTTTAGGGCGGTCAGGTTCGCTTCGGCCGCCGCATTCAGGCGTTCCCAAAGCATTCCCAGCCGTTGGCGCAGCTCGGCGTCCAGTTGCGCTATGACCGCCTTGTTGTGGCGCAGGACCATGATCTGGTGGTCCAGCTTCTTGCCCAGCACCGTCTTGGCGTCGCCCAGCCGGGTGATTTCCTCCAGCCGCATGGCGCCGGCGGCTTCGGTTTCCCGCTCCATCAGGGCGGTAAATTTTTCCATCGTCTCGCAGGTCTCGATAACGGCTGTGGTGGCGTCCATGGTTCAAACCTCCTGCATCTTCAGCATGGCGTTCCGGACACTGTCCGCGATACCCAGCTTTCCGCTCTGTGCAATCTGCTTGCCGTATTCGTTGATCATCAGGCCCCGGAACATCTCCTCGCCGTTGCCGCCGCCGAAATACCCGTCCGTCTCGATCCCCTGCCACATCTGGGTCAGCATCTGGGACACGAACTGCCCCTCGAACTCCTTGGCAGCCTTGTCGATCGCCTTGTCGTCGGGGGCCGCCTTGGGGGCCTTGCCCCTGGCGGAAGCGGCGGCTCCGGAAGCGATGTCCGAAGCGGAGACGCCGGGGGTGGAAAGGGCGGGCATCGACATTGAACCGCTCATCACATCACCTCGATTTCGGCCTGGAGCGCGCCGGCGGCCTTGATGGATTGCAGGATGCTGATCATGTCGCGCGGACCGACGCCCAGGGCATTGAGGCTTTCGACCAGTTCCTGAAGGCTGACGCCGTTGGACATGATGGCGAGGCGGTTGTTCGACTGCTCGTCGACCTGGATGTCGGTCTGCGGCGTCACGACGGTCTGGCCGTTGGCGAGTGGGTTGGGCTGCGACACCTGCGGGGTTTCCGTGATCCGGATGGTCAGGTTGCCCTGGGCGATGGCGACCGTGCTGATCCGGACGTTCTCGCCCATCACGATGACGCCGGACTTCTCGTCGATCACCACGCGGGCGGCCTGGTCCGGGGTGACGCGGAGCTGCTCGATCTCGGTCATCAGCCCGACGATGTCGCCGCGCCGCATCTGCGGGACCGTGACGACGACCGATGAAGGGTCGGTCGGGCGGGCCGTATTGGCGCCGAACACGCTGTTGATCGCCTGCGCCACGCGCTGCGCGGTGGTGAAATCGGGGTTGCGGAGCGACAGGCGCAGCACCGGCAGTTCCGCCAGCGAGAACTCGATCTCGCGCTCCACGATGGCGCCGGCGGAGATCCGGCCTGACGTCGGGACGCCCCTGGTGACCGAGGCGCCCTGGCCGGCGGCGCTGAAGCCGCTGACCGCCAGCGGCCCCTGCGCCACCGAATAGACTTCGCCGTCGGCGCCCAGCATCGGGGTGACCAGCAGCGTGCCGCCGAGCAGGCTCTTGGCGTCGCCCAGCGCCGACACGGCGGCATCGATCCTGCTGCCCTGCGCCGCAAAGGCCGGCAGGGTGCCGGTCACCATCACGGCCGCGACGTTGCGCGTCTTCATGGATTGGCCGCGCGTGTTGACGCCCATCCGCTCCAGCATGCCGATCAGGCTCTGTTCGGTGAAGGGCGAGTTGCTCAGGCTGTCGCCGGTGCCGTTCAGGCCGACCACGAGGCCGTAGCCGATCAGCATGTTCTCGCGTACGCCCTCGACATCGACGATGTCCTTGATGCGCGAACTGGCCTGCGCGGTTCCGGGGACGAACGCGGTCATGACGCCGAGAACCACCATGCCGGCGGCCGAAACCGGAACGAGCGTCCGGAGCAGCGTGCGAATCGCGGTGGTCAGGGATGATGTTCGGGTCATGGCGTGTCGGCTCCTGATACGGTCATCTGCCTTATAAGCGAATTGCGTGCCAACTCGCCGAATCCCCGTGGGCAGCGCCCCAGGCGGCATCCCAAACAGTACCCATCGGCAACCAGTGCCGGCCCGTCACGGCAATTATTGCCGCCCCCGCTGCCCGTTAACCGGGTGTTAAGTCAGGATAAACGACTATTTGACATCAGTTTTGGAGCGCATGGTGCCATGAAAGTCGAAGGTCCGGGTTCCCTGAGCAAAGGCGGTGCGGCAAAACGCGCCGGCCGTTCGAACGGCAGTCTGGCAGGCGCCTTCGCCCGTGCGCTCCACGGTACCGACGAGACGGCGACCAGCGGCGTCAACGGCGCCCAGTCGGCCGGCGCCGTCAACCCGCTGCTGAACCTTCAGGAGGTCGAGGATTCGACCAGCGGTCCGTCGAAGGCCAAGGCACGGGCGGAAGACCTGCTGGACCGTCTCGATGAGATCCGGCACGCCCTGCTGGCCGGCGGATTGCCGGAGTCGCGGCTGAATGCCCTGTCTCAGGTGGTCCAAAGCCGCCGGGAAGAAGTCGATGACCCCCGTTTAGTGGAGATTCTGGACGAAATCGACCTAAGGGCGCAGGTGGAGCTTGCCAAGTTGTCGCCTAGAGGGTAGCTCATCCCCTCAGGATTTTGCCGCTTTTCCAAGGGCTTGTATCCTGTCGGCAAACCCATCCGCGCCAGTTGCGGTGGGGCGTATCGATCCATATACTCCGCGCCGTTTCGGCAGCCATCCGGGGTGGGTGTTAGAGGATGTCATCACCAATTCCGTCGCCTGATTACCGGCCGTCCGAGGACGAGCCGTTCATGAGTCCCCAGATGACGGAATATTTCCGTCGCAAGCTGCTGAAGTGGCGGTCGGAACTCCTTCAGGAATCCGAAGAGACCCTTCAGAGCCTTCAGGAAGGCGGGCTTCAGGAAGCCGATATCGCCGACCGGGCCTCGCTGGAAACCGACCGTTCGCTGGAGCTGCGGACCCGCGACCGCGAGCGGAAGCTGATCTCCAAGATCGATGCCGCCCTGCTGCGGATCGAGGACGGGAGCTACGGTTACTGCGAGGAGACCGGCGATCCGATCAGCATCCGCCGTCTGGAGGCCCGTCCGATCGCCACCCTGAGCCTCGAGGCACAGGAGCGGCACGAACGGCTCGAACGGACCCACCGTGACGATTGAGCCGGTGACGTACGCCATCGCGTCGGGAGGCAGGCCGTGATCGGAAAGCCAGTGCGCCGGCTGGCCCGCATCTGCGCCACGGCGCTCCTTGCCTCTTCATGCCTCCTTTCCGGTGTCCAGGCGCAGGTCCAGGTGCCGGGACGCGAAACCGCCGTCCTGGAAGGCGTCAACATGGCTGTGGTCATGCCGGTCGATCTGGCCGCCAACCCCGCCAACGCCGAATGCGGCCTGACCGAACCCCTGGTGGCCGAGGCGATCCAGCTCACCGTCCAGGCCGCAGGGCTCCGGACGGAGCTGCTGGCCCAGGCCCAGCCTTTCACCACGATCACTCCCGGCGTCTACCTGATCCCGACGATCGCAACCCTCCGCGACAGCTCGTCCCTCTGCGTGACGTGGCTGAGCCTGAAGGCCCAGTCGGCCCATACCCTGACCCTCCCCTCGACCCAGCAGCGCAAGACGGTCCAGATCCTCTACTGGGACCGGGGCATGCTTCTGAGCACGCCGCGAGGCGGCCACGCCGGCGCCGTAGCCGCCGGCCTCCGCCAGCTCGCCTCCGACTTCGGAGAACAATGGCGGCGCGATCAGCGGTAGGGTGGGATAAAGCCCCGTTTCATTCCCCATTCCGCTCTTCCGCTACGTCCTCCCATAGAGAACGCCATGACAGGCACTGGCCGGACAGAAGGAGATTCTGTCAAAATCAAATTACGTGTTGCCAGCCAACAACGCGATCTGATCGACCGCGCAGCGCGGGCCATGGGGAAGACTCGTACTGAATTCATGCTTGAAGCCGCGTATCGCGCCGCTGAAGAGATCGTATCCCCGGACGTGGCTTCACAGGCGCTAACTTAGGCGTTCCGGTGCGAAACTCCGGTAAAAATCGCCCACTTTCCGTCATACCCGGACTTGATCCGGGTACCTCCTGGCGGAGGCTGACGGGAGGACTTCAAGCTGAAGTCCAGATTTTACCAGCGAAGCTTCTGAAAGGAGGTGCCCGGATC
>DASQKT010000235.1:0-4926 GCA_035630415.1 Skermanella sp. | reverse complement strand
CCGCGCGGCGGTGACGTAGTCGCCGCGGTTGAAGGCGTAGAGCCCTGCTTCATAGTCGGCATCGGCCGGGACGGAGAGGAAAAGGGACGCCGCGGCGGCGGCCCCGATCGATATGAGTCCAGGCGGCGGGCCGCGCGGCTTCAGCTTACGATCCGCCATGATCCGTCGGCTTGCTGGCAAGCCTCGCCGCGGGCTTTTTCCGCCCGGCCTTCGATATAGACGGTGTGCTGGTACTCCCGGCAGGTCTGGCCGCTCTGGTCCTGATATGTCCGGGTCGGCTCGATCGTGCCCCGGTTACCGGTTTCCGGGTTGGTCCACTGGATCGGTTCGCCCTCGGCGACGGCGCTCTGTTCGGCCTGGGTCGCCGTCTGCTGATCGTTGCCCTGGAGATAGCCGCCGAGCTTGCCGCCGGCCAGCGCACCGACCAGCGTACCGACTGCTGTGGTCGCCAGCTTGCCGCTGCCGCCGCCGATCTGAGACCCGAGCAAACCGCCGCCGGCCGCACCGCCCAGGGCTCCGAGGGTTTCGCCGGTACTCATCCCTTCGCAGGCTCCCAGTCCCAGTGACAGGGCGGCGAGCGCCGCGATGGTCGTCCTGCGCATGATCATGACGTTCTTCTCCGTTACGGGCTTGTTGGCCCGTCAAACGTCACGCCGATTCAAAGGTTCCAGCCGGGCTGCCCCTAAAATGCCGGAGAATGGTGGGGAATGAAGCGCTAAGGCTGCTGTTGTCGAAATGGGGTGATCAGACGAACCTTGATTGCCGGAACGACAACGAAATCAGGAGAGAATCATGTCGCGGATGGCAATCGCCTTGCTCGGTCTAGCGCTTTTCGGGACCAGCGCCTGTGCCAACTTGATGAATTCAGGAAGCAACGAAACGCCGGAGGGGCGGTCGACGACAACGGGCGGTTCGGCGCTCGGCACGCCGGGAAGCAACGGCCCGGCCACCGGCGCTCCCCGCACGGTCAATGGTGGCGGCAGCGGCGGCGGCAACGCCGGCAGCACGACCTCACCCGGCGACCTGATGCGCCAGGGCTCCATTCCGGGTGAGGACAAGCTGGATTGATCGGCTTGCTTATTTCAGCCCACGGCCTCCTCGCTCATGGCTTCCAGGACATGCAGCGCGATCATCGTCTCTTCGCTGGTGCGGACGATCAGGACCTTGGTCGGCGAGTTGGGAGCGGAGATGACGTCGGCACCCGATTCGTTGGCTTCCAGGTCGATCTCGATGCCCAGCCACCCCAATCCGGCGCAGACGCGGCGGCGGACATTGGCGGAGTTCTCGCCGATGCCGGCCGTGAACACCAGAGCGTCGATGCCGCCGAGCGCCGCCGTCAGCGCGCCCGTCTGCTTCTGGATGGCGTAGACGAAATAGTCGATCGCCGCTGCGGCATGCGGATCGGAACTCTGTTCGAGGTCGCGCATGTCGGAACTGACGCCGGATAGCCCTTTCAGCCCCGACTCGTGGTAGAGCAGCTTGGTCACTTCGGGCACCGTCATGCCGAGCGACCCCATCAGGTGAAGCAGCACGCCCGAATCGAGCTGGCCGCTGCGGGTTCCCATCGCTAGTCCGTCGAGGGCCGTGAAGCCCATCGTGCTCTCGACGCTGGCGCCGCCGCTGATCGCGCACATGCTGGCGCCGTTGCCGAGATGGGCGACGACGACCTTGCCACGGGCGACGTCGGGTGCCGCTTCCAGCAGGCGGCGCGCGACATATTCATAGGACAGTCCATGGAAGCCGTAGCGGCGGACGCCCTGCTCGTAGAACCTGTAGGGGATCGCGAAGGCTTCGGCCGCGAAGCTGTGACCGCGATGGAACGAGGTGTCGAAGCAGGCGACCTGAAGCACGCCGGGATAGCGGGCTTCGACGGCTTCGATCGGGGCAAGATTGTGCGGCTGGTGCAGCGGCGCCAGCGGCACCAGTTCCCGCAGTTTTTCCATGACGGCTGGGGTGATGGCGACCGGACCGGTGTAATCGGCGCCGCCGTGAACGACCCGGTGGCCGACCGCCAGCATGCGCGCGTCGCCCAGGAAGCCGTCCAGCCACTCGCTGATGACGTGAAGCGCCGCGTCGTGGTTGGCCGGGCCGGCGCCGTCGGGCCAGCGGGTTTCCGCCAGCACCGCGCCGTCGGCGCCCTTCGCGATGAAATGCGTGTGGGTGCCGATGCCTTCGATCTGTCCGACCGCCAGCATGCGGACGCTGTCCGCCCCGGTCGGCGTCTGGACCGAGAACTTGATGCTGCTCGATCCGGCGTTCAGGACGAGGATGCTGTCGCTCATTGCTGTGCTCCCGCCACGCCGTTCAGGTCGAGCAGCGCCTTGCCGGTCTTGCGGTAGGATTGATAGAGCTGCGCCAGGGCACAGGAGGCGAGGCGCGACTTCTCGTCGTCGGCCCGGCTGGTCAGGATGACGGGGACCTGGGCGCCGAGCACGAGCCCGGCGGCATCCGCGTGGGCGATGAAGGTCAGTTCCTTCGCCAGCATGTTGCCGGCTTCCAGGTTCGGCACGATCAGGACGTCGGCGCGGCCGGCGACGAGCGAGGCGATGCCTTTGGTCTTCGCCGCCTCAAGATCGACCGCGTTGTCCATGGCGAGCGGACCGTCGACGATGCCGCCCTTGATCTGGCCGCGTTCCGCCATCTTCGACAGCACGGCGGCGTCGATGGTGGAGGGGATCTTGGGGTTGACCGTTTCCAGCGCCGACAGGATGCCGACGCGCGGCTGGCTGATGCCCAGCGCCAGCGCGAGGTTGATCGAGTTCTGGACGATATCGACCTTGGTTTCCAG
Source organism: Skermanella sp. (assembly GCA_035630415.1). GTDB lineage: Bacteria > Pseudomonadota > Alphaproteobacteria > Azospirillales > Azospirillaceae > Skermanella. The sequence continues at coordinate 2,138 of DASQKT010000235.1, read as the reverse complement.
CGACGGCAGGATGTTGATCGCGGCGTCGCTGACGAGCAGCAGATGGTCCATGCCGGGCACGTCCATCACGAAGATGTGGCTGATCCTGTGGTTGGTGCGCAGCCCGGTGCCGGCCTTGGTCACTTCGTGCAGCAACTCGTCGGAATGAAGGTTGCCCTTCATGATGGCGCCGACCTTGCCCTGGTGGACCAGCTCGACGGAATGGAGCGCCGCCGCTTCGGACTGGGCTATGTCGATCAGCGGATAGCCGGAGATGTCCACGCCCATTTCGGACGCCAGGTCGCGGATTCGGCCCGCCGGTCCGATCAGGATCGGGTCGATCAGGCGGGCTTCCGCCGCCAGCACGGCACCGCCCAGCGAGCTGCGGTCGGTCGGGTAGACGACGGCGGTCGCGAGCGGGGGGAGCGTCTGGCACGCATGGATCATGCGGGTGAATTTTTCGTGCCGCTGGACCACCAGCCTCGGAAGCGCCGCATCGGGAATGTCTATATGTTCCAGCGGCGCCAGCACGTCCGCGACGCCGTCGGCCACGAGCTGGCCCTTCTGGTTGGTCAGCGTGCAGTTTAGGATGACGATGCCTGGCTCGTGCTTGGCGGTGACGGTGACGGTGATCGCCAAATCGTCGCCGACATGGACGCGCTCGTAGAAGTTCAATGTCTGGCTGCGGTACTTGGTGCCTGCACCTGGCAGCGAGTTGCCGAGGATGGCGGAAATCTGCGAACCGACCCACATGCTGGGAGCAATGGTGTCGGGATCGGTATGCCCGTCGCGATCCTGATCATGAGGCAGCGACAGGGGATTGAGATTGCCGGATGCGTGGGCGAAGATCACAAGATCGTTCGCGGTGCAGACCCGGTGGATCGTCGCGGTATCGCCGATCGAGATCTCGTTGAAAGTCCGGTTCCGTGCCATGGAATCCCTGAAGTCGCATCGGCTGTGGGAACAGCCGGGAGGTTGAGGTAACCGAGCACGGAGACAGGGGCAGCGGAGTGCTACGCGCGGTTCACCAGTTCCGCTCGGCAACTCCACTGTAAGAGCGCACTGTTACGAGATCATTATCTTTCGGGATAAAATTGCTGCGATGCGGCAACAAGGCGATGGCTTGGGCAGGAATTGGGGCAGGGGATTGGGCAGGGGATTGGTTTGACCGACCCGAGGGCGGGGAGGAGGCGCCGTTCCGCCCCGACCCTGAGGTAATGCATGGAGTCGTCCGTATGGTCAGGCGCTGCGCGCCTGGGGACGGTCGAAGCCCTGATGGATCGCCCAGAGCGCCGCCTGCGTCCGGTTGGCGGCCTTGATCTTCCGCAGCAGCTGCTTGACCGATGCCTTGACGACCATTTCGCTGAGCGACAGGTGGGTCGCGATCATCCGGTTGCTGTCGCCGTTCACCAGACGCTTCAGGATCTCGGCTTCGCGCACGGTCAATCCGCGCGGGGTGGACGGACGGGGAGCCGTCACGACCAGCGGCGCCAGGGTCGCGGGGAACAGGATCTGGCCGTCCATGATGCGGTCGAGCGAGGAGGTCAGTTCGCTCGGTTCGAGTTCCTTCGTCAGGAAGCCCTGGACCGGCAGTTCACCGACCTGACGAAGGCGATCCAGGTGCATGCTGGAGGTCAGCATGACAAGCCGTGCGTCGGGGAAGGCGGCGCGCAACTGCGGGATGGTCTGTGGCGTGTCGCTGCTGGGATCGACGACGACGAGCTGCGGGGCGACCGGATGCAGGGAGGACCGCATCGCCTCTTCGATGGAAGCGTATTCGGCAACGACGTGGTACCGGGTGGCTTCGAGCAGGCGCACCAGCCCCTGGCGGAACAGGCGGTGCGGATCGATCAGCAGGGTCGGAACCGGGTTCATCGGTAATCTCCATCGCGGGAAGCTGGACGTGAGAAAACCACGCACTGCCGGGCCAGACAGTGAACTACTTCACAAACCAACCAGAAGTTTGGTCTTTTTTATGTCTCGGGTATTTCTGCAACAGCAGGTAGGAGCGAGCGTTGGCGTCCCGTGACTTTCCTGGCGGATGGCGAGCTAGATGCGGAAGCAACGCCCGGATGCAAAGTGTCCGGAATCATCTCGCCATTACGTTACTTCCAGAACCTGCGACATTTTGCCCGCTCGAAGATCGCGCGGAGCAATCC
>DASQKT010000234.1:0-13210 GCA_035630415.1 Skermanella sp. | reverse complement strand
CACACCAAGCCCCTGCCCTTCTGGGAATGGATGATCCGCGAGGTCCAGGACCGTTACCCCGACGCCCTGTTCCTGGCCGAAGCCTTCACCAAGCCGAAGATGATGAAGCGGCTGGCGAAGGTAGGCTTTACCCAGAGCTATTCGTACTTCACATGGCGGAACTTCAAGCAGGAGATCACCGACTATCTGGTCGAGCTGACCATGCTGGAACCCAAGGAATACATGCGGGCGAACTTCTTCGCCAATACGCCGGATATCAACCCGCCGATCCTTCAGTCCGGGCAGCCGGGCGTGTTCAAGATGCGGGCTGTTCTGGCCGCTACCCTGTCCAGCGTCTACGGCCTCTACAGCGGCTACGAGCTGTGCGAGGGCAAGCCGATACCGGGGCGGGAGGAGTACCTGAACTCCGAGAAATACGAGATCAAGGCGTGGGACTGGGACCGGCCGGGCAACATCAGGAACTATATCACCCGGCTCAACAAGATCCGGCGCGAAAACCCCGCCCTGCACGAGTACGACAACCTGCGCTTCTACGGCGCCTATGACGACAACATCCTGTATTACGGCAAGATGACCAAGGCGAAGGACAACTTCATCCTGATCGCCGTCAATCTCGACCCGAATGGGGCTCATGGCGGCACGATCGAGGTTCCGCTCTGGGAACTGGGCCTGCCGGACAGCGCCCATGTCGAGGTCGAGGACCTGCTGACCGGAGGCCGCTTCTTCTGGTACGGCAAGTTCCAGCAGGTCCATCTGGACCCGCAGATGAACCCTTGCGCCATCTGGCGCGTGATCCCGCCAGGGATCGGGCAACGGACCTGACGGACCTTTTCGGCTTGGCTGGTTCGTTGGGCCGGCATCGTGGGCGGAGAGCACCTCCGCCCATCAATTTTTCATGATATCAACAGCTTAGAGGATCTATCTGATATTTATGTTGAATACAAATATAATTTTACTATCATTTTTTTCTTCCATCATAGTCCATAGCGATACCGCGTCGATTTGCCTCACATGAGCAGGTTAGTATCGTTCCAATTTATTATAATTTTTTAACATGCCGTATACCACAATCTTTCACCAGCCCGGCAATATGGCCATCTGGTTGTGGTATGAGGCATGGATGTCGATCAATTTGAAGTTGCGTGGCCGTCTGTTCGCCATGGTTTCCCTGGCGTTGGCCGGGATGCTCATCATCTGCGTCATCGCCCTGGCCAGCCTGCGGGCGGAACTTCTCCATGACCGGGAGTTGAAGACCAAGGACCTTGTCGACGCCGCGGCCAGCATCGCCACGACATTCGCCGCCAAGGCGAAAAGCGGCGACATGTCGGAGGATGCCGCCAAAAGGGCGGCGCTGGAAGCAATCTCCATACTTCGCTACGACGGCAACAATTACTTCTGGGTCAACAGCCTGGACGGCATCCTGCTTCAGCACCCCAACCTGCCGGCGCGGATCGGAAAGAGCGTCCTCGATCTCCGCGATGCCGACGGCATGGCGATGTTCGCCGAGTTCTGCGAAGTTGCCCGCACCGAGGGCGGCGGGTTCGTCCACTACAACTGGCTCAAACCCGGAGCTTCGGTGGCTTCGCCCAAGATCTCCTATGTCACGCGCATTCCCGGCTGGGACTGGGTTATCGGCACCGGGATCTACGTGGACGACGTCGATGCCGTGTTCAAGCGGAAGGCGCTTCAGCAGGCGGCCATCTTCGGCGTCGTCCTGATGGTCGTCATCGGCGCCGCACTCCTGGTCACCCGCTCGATCGTGCGTCCCCTTGCCGAGCTTCGCCGCGTGATGACCCGGCTTTCCGAAGGTTCGACCGACATGGATGTCCCTTCCGTCGAGCGGAGGGACGAAATCGGCGCCATGGCGCAGACCGTCGAGGTTTTCAAGGAAGGACTGATCCGCGCCCGAGACCTGACCGAAGCGCAGACGAACGCGGTCGCGGCGAAGGAGGCCAAGCAGAAGCAACTGGATGCCTTCATCCAGGAATTCGAGCTGACCGTCGTCAGCGTGCTGGACGGGCTGGCCGCCGCCGACCATGCAATGCGCGGCAACTCCCGGCGCATGTCCACCAACGCCGCCCAGACCAGGGAACAGGTGACGACCGTCGCCGCCGCGTCGGAAGAGGCGATGAACAACGTCCAGACGGTCGCGGCCGCGGCCGAACAGCTCAGCATCTCCATCCAGGAGATCGCCCGCCAAGCCTCCCACGCATCGACCATGGCATCGCGGGCCGTGCGCGAAACGGGGGTTACGACCGAGGCCATGCGCGTGCTGGAGGAAAAGGTCGGCGGCATCGGCGTGGTCGTCCAGCTCATCGCCGATATCGCAAATCAGACCAACCTGCTTGCCCTCAACGCCACGATCGAGGCGGCGCGGGCCGGAGAGGCCGGCAAGGGTTTCGCCATCGTCGCATCCGAGGTCAAGGCGCTCGCCAACCAGACAGCCCGCGCGACGGAGGAGATCACCAAGCAGATCGCCGAGATCAGGGACAGCACGCATATGTCGGTGGAAGCGATCTCCTCGATCGTGCAGGTCAATCAGGACATGAGCGGTGTCGCCACGGCCATATCCGCCGCCGTCGAGCAGCAGCATGCGGCCACCCGTGAAATCGCCCGCAACGCGGAACAGGGAGCGTCGGGAACCGCCAGCGTTTCCAGCGCGATCGGCAAGGTCGAGCAGGCGGCCATCGAAGCGACCTCGGCCACGCGGGAACTGGACCATACCGCCGTGACCCTGGGCGAACAGGCGGAGACACTGAAGCAGAAGGTCGACGCTTTCCTGCGGCAGGTGCGCTTCGAGGACGAGGAAGGCGAAGGGACCCGGCCGCTGGTGACATGGGGCAAGGACCTGGAGTTCGGCATTCCCGCGATCGATGAGGAGCACAAGCGCCTGATGGAACTGGCCAACCGCGTCTATGCCATGGTCAAGACCATGGACGACCCGGCAGTGCTGAAAGAAGCCTTCACCGAGCTGCGTTCCTATGCCTCCCGTCATTTTTCCGACGAGGAAGCCTTCATGATCCGTATCGGCTATCCCGATGCCGCGGAGCACCGGGCACAGCACCAGTCGTTCATCGAACGCCTGGACACGCTTGCGGAGGATTACCGCACGGGAGCCCCCATCCGAGGTATCGACGTGATCGGTTTGCTGGGCAACTGGTGGCAGGGGCATATCAAGGGATCGGACGGCAAGGTCGCGAAGTTCGCGGCGGCCCGGAAATCCGGTAACTCCCCGAGGACGCAGGACTTACCCCGGCAAGCGGCGTGACGATGGCGCGTGATGATGGCAGCCGGGCGACCACCCGGAAACGTCACCATAGCGGTATGCAATTGCTACGATTCCGGATAGACTGCGGCCAACGGATAAGAAAGTGGCCTGTCTCAGGAGCGCGCGGTGGATATTCTCGAGACCATCAAGGATTACGGTAACTATTATTATGCCATTGTGTTCATGTGGACCTTTCTGGAAGGCGAGACATTCGTAATCTTCTCAGGAGTAGCTGCGCGCGAAGGCATTCTGGACCTACCTACGTTGATCGCTTTTGCTTGGCTTGGTAGTTTCCTTGGCGATCAGCTTTACTTCCTGATCGGGCGGCGGTACGGGGCGAGACTTCTACTCCGCTTTCCCCGCTGGAAGCCTGGCGTCGATCATGCGCTGAACCTGCTGAAGAAATATAGCACCGGCTTTGTTCTCAGCTTTCGTTTCATCTATGGCGTGCGGAACTTCAGTTCGTTTGCAATGGGAATGAGCGGGCTGGCATGGTCGCGCTTCGCGATGCTCAACTTCATCGCGGCGGGCGTCTGGGCGGTCTGCTTCGCCGGAGCGGGTTATCTGGCCGGCATGGCGCTTCAGCACGTGCTGGGCGACCTTGCTACGGGCTTCGGACTGCTGATGCTCGCGGCCTTCCTGATCGCCCTCGTAGTCCTGTTCAAAATGTCGCGGCGGCGCCCGCCGCCGCAGCCGGTCGTAGTCCCGGCGACTGTCCCAAACCGCAACGTGCCGGCCCAGGCGGAATGACCGGGCATCCCCCGGTCATTCACGCGGTCACAGCCGGCGTTCGGGGCTATTCGTCCACCCGGATCATCATGTTGAAGGCGATGGAGATCCGCTCGGCCGGCCCGTAATAGGGATGAACATAGTGGTTGAGCCAGCCAGGGAACAGCACCATCAGCCCGTCTTCCGGCTTGACGGTCATGCCCGGCAGCATCGAGAATTTGGGATGATGGAAGGCGGTCGGGAAGCTGCGGGGATCGACGAACTCGATGCAGCCGTTTTCCGGTGACCGGTTCTCGTCCATCTTGGACACGTCGATATAGTAGACGCCGCTCCAGTGGGACTTCGAATGGTTGTGCAGCTTGGTGTAGCCGCCGTTGGGGATGATGTTGCCCCACATCTCGCCGGTCACCGTGCATTTGGCAGGGTCGAGCGGCTGGCCGAAATATGTGGAGGTAACGGCGATCACGGCCTTGGTGACATGACCCTTGAGGCGGTTGAGGGCAGGATGGTCCTGATGGAACAGCTCCTTGCTGCCCTGCCAGCCGCCAACCGCAGACATATGCTTGTCCGGATCGTGCGCACGTTCCTGCTGGAGGAATTTCGCCAGTTCGGCATTCATCGGAACGTGGTCCCGGATTCGCGCCTTGAACAGCGGCGTTCCGAAACAATACATGATCGCTTCGTTAAGCTTGATCGACTGCATGAGGTTCCCCGGCAATTTTCATTATCAAGCGCATGGCTTGCCAAGTGTATGGCGTGCGTTGGTCCCGATTTCCATGACTCCGTTGCGCCCAACCCGCAGCGGCCCTATGGTGCGGGCTAATTTTCAGGTTAGTGGCGTCAGGCATGTCCGAGCTCAAGAATATCCGTAACTTCGCCATCATCGCGCACATCGATCACGGCAAGTCCACACTGGCCGACCGCATGATCCAGCTCTGCGGAGGACTGAACGCGCGCGAGATGCGCGAGCAGGTGCTCGACAGCATGGATATCGAGCGGGAGCGCGGTATCACCATCAAGGCGCAGACCGTCCGGCTGCTCTATACCGCCAAGGACGGCGAGCAGTATCAGCTCAACCTGATGGACACTCCCGGCCACGTCGATTTCGCGTATGAGGTCAGCCGGTCGCTGGCGGCGTGCGAAGGCTCGATCCTGGTGGTGGACGCCAGCCAGGGCGTCGAGGCGCAGACGCTCGCCAACGTCTATCAGGCGCTGGACAACAACCACGAGATCATTCCCGTCCTCAACAAGATCGACCTGCCGGCGGCGGAACCCGACCGCGTCAAGCAGCAGATCGAGGACGTGATCGGCCTGGACGCCCAGGACGCCGTCATGATCTCGGCCAAGACGGGCCTCGGCATCGAAGACGTGCTGGAAGCCATCGTGCAGCGGCTGCCCGCCCCCAAGGGCGATCCCGACGCCACCACCAAGGCGCTGCTGGTCGATAGCTGGTACGATCCCTACCTGGGCGTCGTCATCCTGGTGCGCGTGGTCGATGGCCAGCTCAAGGTCGGCATGAAGATGCGGATGATGGTCAGCGGCGCCGCGCGCGAGATCGACCGCGTCGGCGTCTTCACGCCCAAGGCCCTGCTGACCGGCGTGCTGAACCCCGGCGAGATGGGCTTCATCACCGCCGGCATCAAGGACATCACCGAAACCAAGGTCGGCGATACCATCACCGACGACAGGCGCCCGGCCGACAAGCTGCTGCCCGGCTTCAAGCCTTCCGTCCCGGTGGTCTTCTGCGGCCTGTTCCCGACCGACGCCGCCGCCTTCGAGCATCTGCGCGACAGCCTGGGCAAGCTGGCCCTCAACGACGCCAGCTTCCATTTCGAGGCGGAGACGTCGGCGGCGCTGGGCTTCGGCTTCCGCTGCGGCTTCCTGGGCCTGCTTCACCTGGAGATCATCCAGGAGCGGCTGGAGCGGGAATTCGACCTGGACCTGATCACCACGGCGCCGTCTGTGGTCTACAAGATCCACATGAACGACGGTTCGGTCATCGACCTGCACAATCCCGCCGACATGCCCGATCCCGTCCGCATCACCAAGATCGAGGAGCCCTGGATCAAGGCGACGATCATGCTGCCGGACGAATACCTGGGCAGCGTGCTTCAGCTTTGCACCGACCGGCGCGGCGAACAGATCGAGCTGACCTATGCCGGCGCCCGCGCCATGATGATCTACCGCCTGCCGCTGAACGAGGTGGTATTCGACTTCTACGACCGCCTGAAGAGCATCAGCCGGGGATATGCCAGCTTCGACTACCAGATGGACGGATACCGCGAAGGCGATCTGGTCAAGCTGTCGATCATGGTCAACGCCGAGCCGGTCGATGCGCTCAGCATGATCGTCCACCGGGCGGCGGCGGAGAAGCGCGGCCGCGCGCTGTGCGAGCGGCTGAAGGAGCTGATCCCGCGCCAGATGTTCAAGATCGCCGTCCAGGCCGCCATCGGCAGCCGCGTGATCGCGCGCGAGACGATCAGTGCCATGCGCAAGGACGTGCTGGCCAAGTGCTACGGCGGCGACATCAGCCGCAAGCGGAAGCTGCTGGACAAGCAGAAGGAAGGCAAGAAGCGCATGCGGCAGTTCGGCCAAGTAGAAATCCCGCAAAGCGCCTTCATCGCCGCCCTGAAGATGAACGATAACTGAGCGGAAAAAAGTTGTCATACCAAAATGGATGACAATTGAACGGAAGGAAATCGTCATACCAAGACTTGATCTTGGTATCTCCCGGCGTCGATGTTCATGGAGGCTTCAATTGCAAGCCTGATGACATCTACTCAGTTGACGCCAGGAGATGCCAAGATCAAGTCTTGGCATGACGGACTAGGGGCATGATCGAATCATGGCCGTTTCCGCAACACACAAACCCGCCCCGCCTCAAGCCGCATACCGCCAGGGCCGCTGACAGGCGATGCGGGCGTGGCGGGCGTCGTGGTGGCGGGGATTGATGAGGATGTTGTGGCTTTCCGGCATGACCACGGAAGGCACGCGCAGAAGGGCGGAGCGCCCTTCCTTCAGCCAACGGTCACCGAAGGCGCGGCATTCGTCGCGGTCGGTCAGCGGCGGGGCATCCTCGTACCCCAGATAGTTCGTGTCGATCCCGAGCAGGACATAGTCGTCGGGCAGCAGGGTAAAATCCAGGTCCAGGTTTGCCCGCACTTCCAGCGCCGCCAATGCGGCGTCGGTGGCGGCATAAACGACGGGGATGCGGGGCGAAGTCCAGCGTCCGCCGAGCCGCTCGGCTCCCGCTCCGGACAGGTCGGCATAGGGCAGCCGAGTCAGCCTCCAGACGCGCATCAGGCGGCCAGACCGTGGGCGATGCGGCCGAGCAGGCTTTCCACCAGCCCGGCACCCTCTTCCGTGTCCAGCAGATCGATCGGAGCTTTGCCGCCCAGGACGGCGCAGGCGCGCCGCATCCAAGTCAGCGCCTTGTCGCGGGAACCGAAAGTCTCCAGCGCCTCGGCAATGATGCGGACGGCACGGATGACGCGCTCCGACTGCTCGGGCGTCAAACCGCCCTTGCGCCGTCGCACCACAATGGCCTTGGGAGCCATGATGATCCGCCTCACTTCATCCGGCGTGACCGTCCTGTCACCGATCAGCCTGTCGATGACATCAACCGGCAACCCGTCCCGGATCAGACGTGCGATATCGAGATCGCACGTCACCGGCTTTCCGACAACCTTCTCGCCTCCGAGAAGGGCGACCACCTGAGCGGCGCTGGCCATAGTCCACCCTCATAGCGCAACGATTTCAAGCTTAGGGCGAAATCGCACGCTCTTCAAGAGAGGGCATATGAACGTGGTCAGGCCGAAGGGGATACGACCCGGAAATAGGCCCGATCGGCAATTCCGCCGCTGGTGAGCTGGGCAGACAGAGCCTGTCCGACAATATCGCCGGCATTCCGGCTGGGCATTTCCACGATGGTATGATCGACCATACCGTGTTCCCCGGTAGCACCCAGGATCAGGAACACGGATTGCACCGCTTCTTTCATTGGTTTTCCTCCACACGACTCCCAGTATCTTAACGTACAATTGTGACAATTTTCATTTTGTCGTTCGGTTTAACGCCATGCGGCACGCTGCCGCATATTCGGGACTATACCAGCCGGGACTATACCAGCCGGATCGGGCCGGCAGCACCCGGCTACAGCGGACAGCGTCCGGCCATCAAGTCGTTCCAGCCATAGCGCACCATGTTGGCCGGCGCTTCTCCGGGAGGACCGATCCTCGGTCCGCCGAGATACGTCGCTCCCAAGTCGGCCACGAGCCGAGCATGCGCATCGGTCCGTATCCCGATCGTGGCAAGCCTGACACCGGAATGCTCGACGTTGCGGCAGATCTTTTCCAGCGACGCCGGCAAGTGCCCGGCGGCGTCGAACTGGCCGCTCAGGTCGAAAGTCACGCCATGAACGCCGCATTCCCTGGCATGGGCGACCGAGTGGTCGTGGGGGTCGGCGGCCAGAAGCACCGAACGGCAGAACGGCCGCAGCATGCTGGTCAGCTCGAGCAGCCGTCCCCGTGGAATGTCCCCAGGTGCGCCCTGGATGGTGAAGACCAGGAAACGCCGCAGCATTTCGTCGGTCCGCTGAAGCAGGTCGAGGACGCCGGCCCTGGTCCGGCGCATGCAGAGGTTTTCGAAATGAAGCGGGACATTCACGAAGACGCTGAACCGGTTGGCGAGCAGATCGTCCAGGTCTCGCAAAGCGTGGTCCAGGGTAACGCGATCCAGTTCCGCGATCCGGTCCGCGTCGGCATCCCGGCCCAGCACGCCGTACCCTTCCTTCATCAAACCCACATGCGGTCGGATTAACGGCACGCAGCACCATGTCGAGAGCACGCCGTGCTGACGGTCGAGGATCGGCCGGTACTCCCATTCCAGGGGGCTGGACAGGTCATTCCGGGAGCGGCGGCACAGGTATTCGTCGGCAGGAACCACCGACAGATCGGCAAGCGCGTTCAGGATGCCGTGGAGGGGCCGCTGATCGAAGACGACCGCCCCATCGACCTGCCCGACCGCCGTCTTGATCGTGATGCCGCCAAGGTCCTCGTTGCCCAGGAAGTGACCGTAGAGCGCCTGAGCGATGGCGACCGATTTGAGCCGGGCCGCATCCGGGCTCAATGTCGAAAAGGCGATCAGATAATCCAGAGTGCCGTACCGGCAGAAGACGTCGTCAGGTCCCAGATGCTGGGCGATCACCTTGGCGGCCAGCTGGTGGATGCTGTCGCGGAGCTTGGGCCATCGGTCGCCCAGACGTTCCCGGATCGGCTCCAGCCCGATCAGGTGGATGCGGCCGGCCGCGGCGTTCGGGTTGCGGGCGAACAGCCGCGCCAGTTCGGCGCCCAGAACCGGCGGGGTCTCGGGAGCGGGCTTGGAAGCGGCGGGCAGCGACGAAGCGCACGACGGCTGGGGAACGACTGACGACCGCTCCGCCGGTTCCTTGGCCGGGTCCTCGGCCAGGAATTGGTATATGCCGGTCCTGAGTTTGCCCAGGAGTTCAGTCGTCGCCATGGTCGCGGCCCTTTCATCCATTGGGATTGCTCCCTATGGACAAAGATAGCGACAAATTGTCTCGATTGTTAGTATCCTAATGCATATAGGACTACTCAAAGCTGCTTGTAACGGTTCAGCGGTCCCCTTCCCGCTCCAGCAGATCCCTCAATGCCTGCCGGTAGTCGGGGTATTTCAGGATCACTTCCAGCTCCGCCTTGATGCGGTCGTTGCGGACTTTCTTGTTGTCGGCATAGAAGCTGGCTGCCATCGGCGACAGGTCCGCCTGCTCGAAGGGGACCAACGGCGGCGGCTCGATCCCCAGCAGCTCGCAGGCATAGGCCGTCACCTCATGACCGGGAGCCGGATTGTCGTCGCACAGGTTATAAGCGGCGCCCGGATTCGGCCTGTCGATCGAGGCGCGCAGGACGCGCGCGATATCCTCCACATGGATGCGGCTGAAGACCTGCCCCGGCTTGTCGATCCGCCGCGCGGTCCCGGACCGCGCCGCGTCGATGGCACTGCGACCGGGACCGTAGATGCCGGCAAGGCGGAACAGGTGGACGGGAACGCCGCGCTCCCGCCACAGGGCCAGCCACGCCTCTTCCGCCGCCGCCCGCTGCTTCTGGCGCCGTCCCGTGGGCTGGAGAGGCGTCGCCTCGTCCACCCAGGCGCCGCCGTGATCGCCATAGACGCCCGTCGTGGAGAGATAGCCGACCCATTGTAGACCGGGCATCAGCGCCGCGATGTCGCCGGCGTGATGATCCAGCACCGGATCGCCGTCCGCATCCGGCGGCACGGCGGTCAGCAGATGGGTGGTTCCGGCCAATGCCCTGGCCGCATCGTCAAGGGGACGCCCCCGGTCGAACAGGAAGGTTTCGATCCCCTGCGCGCGGAGCCTCTCCGCCTTTTCGGGTCCGCGCGTGGTGCCGGCGATCCGCCAGCCTTCGGGACCGACCAGATCGACGAAGGCCAGGGGGCTGAAGCCGAGCCCGAAGCAGAACAGACGGGGCACGGATGATGGCTGCATGATGTTGGCCTTGCGCTCGGGAACTCCAGGGCCGAATTTAGGAGCCACCATGACCAGAAACAATGTCCAGCGGGCTTTCGCCCGCCTCATGCCGGCGGCCCTCGCCCTCTCCGTGCTCGCCGCCGGCCCGGCCGGCGCCGCCGACCGCAAGCATCCGGCCAAACCCGAACCGCAGGCGGCCCCCGCCGACCGGGAGGCGGTCAACCATGCCCGCGAGTCCACCGCATGCCTCAAGCTGGCAGAACGGGCTCCCGATGCCGCCTTCGACAGCGCCCTGACCTGGGAAGATCGAGGCGGCGGCGACATGGCCCGGCTGTGTCAGGCGATGGCGCTGTTCCACCAGGGTCAGTTCCAGGCTGCCGCGACCCGGCTGGAAGACCTTGTCCCGACGCTCGGCTCCGACACGGCGGAGGGAGCGTCCAGCCTGCTCGCCCGTGCCGGCTGGGCGTGGCTGCGTGCCGGCAATCCGGACCGGGCGGAGCGGGCCTATGGCGCGGCGCTGGAACGCACCCCGCAGGACCCGGAACTGCTGATCGACCGCGCCTTCGCGCGGGCGGAGGCACAGCGATACCAGGACGCGGTGGACGACCTGAACCGAGCTATCGTTCTGGCGCCGAACAAGGCGGATCCGTATTTGTACCGCGCCGGCGCCTACCGCTCGCTGGGCAAGCAGGACAAGGCGATGGAAGACGTCCAGCATGCGCTGGCGCTGGAACCGTCCAATCCGGAGGCGCTCCTGCTGCGCGGAAACCTGCGGGCGGCAGCCGGCAACCAGGACGGCGCTCGCGCCGACTGGCAGATGGTCACCAAGGTCGATCGCGACACGGCAAGCGCCCGCGCCGCCTCCGACAATCTGAAACGGCTTCAAAGCGGACAGGCGGGTAAATGATCCGACAACACCCGTTAGTTAACGGATTCTGATGAATTGGGCGGCTAAACCGGGCTTGTGGCAAGCAAGGAGTATCGCCCGGATGGAGACAGAGCACCATGAGGCCTTGAACGAGCGGCTGCGCGAAGTCGCCCAGGTGGCCCAGTCGGTCCATGGCTTCATCAACGAACATGCCGGCGCCTTGCTCTACCAGTTCGCCAGGTTCTTCACCCCGGTTCCGACGGTGGTCGAACTTGGCTCATGGCGCGGCCGGTCCACGATCTGGCTGGCGGCCGGCCTGCTGGATCGCGGCGAAGGTCAGGTCCATGCGGTCGATACATGGCAGGGCACCCCGCACGAGCCGGAACATCAGAGCCTGCTTGCGGACTACGGACCGGACGACCTGTTCACCGAGTTCTGGGGCAACATGATGAGCGCCGGACTTGCCGACAGGGTCGAACCGGTCCGTGGTTCGACGCTCGAAGCCGCCCGAGGCTGGCCGGCCGACCGTCAGATCGGCGTGCTTTTCATCGATGCCGATCACAATTACGAAGCGGTTCGCCGGGATTTCGAATTCTGGTCGCCCTTCGTGGCGCCCGGTGGCTACATCGTGTTCGACGACGTGCCCAATTGGCACGGCCCGACCCGCCTGATTACCGAACTGCCGAAATGGTACCGCTTCCTGAAAGCCAAGCACAACCTGATGGCCTTCCAGCGCGTGCCGGGGTAGAGGCGGCCGGTCAGGTAGCAGGTTCAGGCCGCCGGCTCACGCTCGCGGCAGCCCTCGTGGATGTCTTCCATGATCCGCCGCAGATCGTACTGCTGGCGCCAGTCCGGATAGTCGTCCTGGAAGGCCCGGATGTCGCTGATCCACCAGATATGGTCGCCGACGCGGTTACCGTCCTGATAGGCGACATTCATCGGCCGGCTGGCCAGTTCCTCGCAGATGCGGATCGCCTCCAGCATGGAGCAGTTGGAGAAGCGGCCGCCGCCCATGTTGTAGACCGCCCCGGAGCGCGGCGCCTGGAAGACTTCCCAGAACGCCGACACGAGGTCATGGGAGTGGATGTTGTCGCGGACCTGCTTGCCCTTGTAGCCGAACACCGTATAGCGGTTGCCGCTGACCGCGCATTTCATCAGGTATGACAGGAAGCCGTGAAGCTCGGCCCCGGAATGCCCCGGCCCGGTCAGGCAGCCGCCCCGGAAGACGGCGGTCTTCATGCCGAAATAGCGGCCGTATTCCTGCACCAGCACGTCCGCCGCGACCTTGGACGCGCCGAACAGGCTGTGCAGGGTCTGGTCGATGCTCATGGACTCAGGAATGCCGTGGGCAGCCCAGGGATGGTCGGGCGACAACTCCCAGCGGGTCTCCAGCTCGACCAGCGGCAGGGCGTTGGGCGTGTCGCCATAGACCTTGTTGGTGCTGGTGAAGATGAACACCGCCTGCTCCGCGTGGCGCCGCGTCGCTTCCAGCAGGTTGAGGGTACCGTTGGCGTTGGTGGTGAAGTCAGTCACCGGCTCCCGCGCCGCCCAATCATGGGACGGCTGCGCCGCCGTGTGGATCACCGCCGCGATCTCCCCGCCGTAGCGCTGGAAGATGGCGTCGATCGCCGCTGCGTCGCGGATATCCACCGATTCATGCCGATATGACGCAAGGTCGCGGCACAGCCGCTCCCGACTCCATTTGGTGCTGGCGCCCTCGCCGAAGAAATACTGCCGCATGTCGTTGTCGATACCGACGACATCCATGCCTTTTTCCGTGAAGAAGCGGACGGCTTCCGCACCGATCAGGCCGGCGGACCCGGTTACGACGGCAATC
>DASQKT010000233.1:0-2097 GCA_035630415.1 Skermanella sp. | reverse complement strand
AGCCTGGGCCTGACCGTGTTCATGGTGACCCACGACCTCGACAGCCTGCGCGCGATCTGCGACCGTATCGCGGTGCTGATCGACAAACGCATTCTGGTGGATACGATGGCGGCCCTGCGTCAGCTGGACCAACCCTGGATTCGAGAATATTTTCACGGACCGCGCGGCCGCGCCGCCCTCGGCGCGGAGGCCTGAGCGATGGAGACCCGTGCCAGCTATCTCCTAGTCGGCGGCTTCACGCTGGTGATGATGGCCTGCCTGTTCGCCTTCGTCGTCTGGCTGGCGAAGTCCAGCTATGATGAAGCCGTCTCGTCCCGCTACCACATCTATTTCACCGGCTCGGTGGCCGGTTTGCAGGAAGGCAGCCCGGTACGTTACCGGGGAATAGCATTGGGTTCGGTCCGCGACATCCGGATCGACCCGAAGAACATCGCCCGCGTCCAGGTCACGATCGAGGTCGCGGCCAATACCCCCATCAAGGAAGACGCTGTGGCCTATCTGGCGCTGGAGGGGATTTCCGGCGGCGCCTATGTCGAGATTTCGGGCGGGACCCAGGAAAGCGCCTTGCTGAAGCCGGAGGACGGCGACTTGCCGATCATTCAGAGCCGGCCGTCCTCTCTCGCGGCATTGGTGGAAACGACGCCGGAACTGCTGACGCGGCTGGTCGGGCTGTCCACCCAGGTCACGGGCTTCCTGACCCCGCAGAACCAGGAGGAAGTCAGCCGCATCCTGGTCAATGTCCGCATCATGACCGAGAATCTGGCGAAGGCCTCCGCCGGGGCCGACGGGACGGTCGAGGAGTTGGGCGCCACGCTGGGGCTGGTCAACGGCCTTGTCCTGGACCTGCGCGAGCATGCCGACAAGCTGGCCGGCAGCGCCGACGCGGCGCTGGGTCAGGCGCGCGTCACGATGGGGGCGGTGACCAAGGATACCGGCCGCCTCTCCGGCGACTTCACGCGGCTTGCCGGCGATCTGCGGACCCTGACCGCGTCGCTCGACCGCACCGCCAATGAAGCCGAAGCCTTGCTGAAGGAGAACCGCGAGCCGATCGCCGACTTCACCGCCAGCGGGCTCTACGACTTCACATTGCTGATGACCGAACTGCGCGGGCTGGTGACCAACCTGTCGCGCGTCACCATGAAACTCGAACGCGATCCCGGCGACTTCCTGTTCGGCGGCACGAGGCAGGGCGTCGATGTCCAGTAACGCCGCGATCCGCCTGACGCTTGTGATAGCCGTTCTGCTGCTGGCGGGGTGCAGCCTGCCGGGATTTTCGCCACCGCCGCAACTGTTCACCCTGACGCCGAAGAACACCTTCGTCGAAGGGTTGCCGATGGTCTCCGACCAGATCCTGATCGAAACGCCGGTGGCCGCCGCCGGCTTGGATACCGGACGAATCGCGCTGAGCCGCAGTGCCACCACGCTCGATTATTTCGCCGAGGTAAGCTGGACCGACAGGGCGCCGGCCATGGTCCAGACCCTGATGGTCGAATCCTTCGAAAACTCCAGCCGCGTCGTGTCGGTCGGACGCGACACCATCGGTCTGCGGGCGGATTACGTCCTGAAGAGCGAGCTGCGGGAGTTCCAGGCGGAATATGCCGGCGCGAACGACCAGGGAGCGCCCCAAATCCATGTACGGATCAACGCCAAGCTGGTCGCCATGCCCCGCCGCACCATCGAAGCCGGCAAGACCTTCGAAGCCTTGGAGCCGGCGCGGAGTGCTGCATTCCAGGACATCATCGCGGCCTATGACGAGGCGTTGGGCAAGGTCCTGCGCCGGCTGGTCGAGTGGTCGCTGACCGAAGCGGCGCGGATCGGCAGGCAGGGACCGCGACGCACCTCGTGAAACGCCCGGTTTAGGAACTGTTTTTGATTTCGTGAGTTTGTTCCCCCATGCCTTTACCGGCGCCTTGAACGGCGCCGCCTCCGGCCGGGTCCAAGCCATGGAGAACAAGTCCTGATGAAAACCGCCGTCCTGGGCGTGGCGTTCGCCCTGACAGCCATGGCCGTAACCTTGATTTCCCCAAGCTCCGCCGTTGCGCAGGAGCCGAGCTTCGTCACCATCGGAACCGGCGTGATCACCGGCCTCTATTATCC